>CAMBQQ010000027.1 GCA_945870035.1 Rhizobium sp. Q54
GAGGGAAAAGGCAGCTTGTGCCACCCTCAACAGGACGCCGGGTGCATACGGCGGAGCCGCACCGGCGTCAGATCATCTGCCAATTGCCCGCCGATCCGCGCGGGCTAACGATCACGCAGCAAAAACGCTATTGTTCGAGGTGCCCTAGAACTTGACGACAGCGTGTCCAGCAACTTCCCGTTATTACCATCCTACAGCCATTCGCTGCTGTACCTCGTCTCGCGAGCGTATGAAGACCGGCCTGGGACGGCACTGGCCGGCATGGAGGCTTTCAAGGACGGCATGCCGACGGCGTCAAAGAAGCTAGACATTTCCTATGCGGGTCACGGAAACTCCGCATCGACGTCGCATGGCGGCTTCGACAACGACGCGCTCACATTGACGACCATCATGTCGCGCATCCTCGGCAAACCGGCGCCCGAGCCGCCGACAACCGATGAGTTGACCGGCTATTGAGCGCCTGCCTTCATAGGAATGACCGGCGGAGTGCTTTTCGCACGTCCTGCCCTACAGCCACTTCTTCCACTTGAAGAACGCGATCGGCAGAATGGCGACGACGACCATCAGGCCGAGCGCCCACAGATAGCCGTACTGCCAGTCCAGCTCGATCATGCCGCCATGGAAATTCATGCCGTAGATCGAGGCGACGAGCGTCGGCGGCATGAACACCACCGCCATGATCGAGAAGATCTTGATGATGGCGTTCTGCTGGATGTTGACGACGCCGAGCATGGCATCGAGCAAAAACGTGACCTTGTTGGAGATGAAGCTGGCGTGGTCGGTCAGCGAAATCACGTCACGCTGCATCGAGGCGATCTGGGTGCGCACGTCCTTGTTCCACTTCATCACCTCGGCCTCGTGGCCGAGAAACGACAGCAGGCGACCGACCGAAACCTGGCTTTCGCGCACCTTGGAGGTGAGATCGCCCTTGCGGCCGAGCGCCTTGAGCACGTCGTTATAGGACTGCTGCACCTGAACCTGGGTCGGTTCGAAGATCGAAACCGAAACCTGATCGACTTCCGCGGCGACGCGCTCGAGAATATCGGCGGAGCGGTCGATGACTGCGTCGAGCAGATCCATCAGCACGCTGTCGCCGGTGACTTTCGGACCGCAGGCGCGGGCGAGCTTGTGCTCGACGATGGCGAAGGGGCGCGGCTCGTCGTAGCGCACGGTGCACAGGCGGTGCTTCGACAAAATGAAGGTGACGGCGGTGGTCTTCGGCGTCGCGGTGTCGGACTGGCACATCAAGGTCGCGGTCATGTAGCGCGCGCCGTTCTCGACATAGAGTCGTGAGGAGACCTCGATCTCCTGCATTTCCTCGCGCGTCGGCACCGCGATGCCAAGCAGGCTTTCGACCATGCGGTCTTCCTGCACGGTCGGCGTCACCAGATCGATCCACACCGCGGCCTCGGGCAATTCGCCGCCGGATTCAACCGGGATGCGCTCCAGCGCCGTGCCGTTCTGGACATAGACCGAAAGCATTGAAAGACCGCACCTGGTTCGCGTGGTGCTTATTTCATGGCCCGATCAATCTGCGTCGCGCAAGCCATAAATGGCCGCGCGGCAGAAGCGGTGTTGGGCTTAGCGTGAAGGGCTTTGCTGACAGGCGAAGGCGGCGCGGCCGCCTTCAAGAGATCAGTCGCTGTCGCCGGGCAGGAACCGGCTTGCGCGCACGGCGCGCTTTTCGCCTTTGTGCTGGCACGCGCCGGCAACGGCCGAGATGCCGATCTTGCCGTAGCGGTCGTTGAGCGAGGCAGCCTGGCTCAAAGAGCCCTGTTGCTGCTGTTGCTCGGCGCTCGACTTCTCTTGCGCCTTCTTGAGGTTCATTTCAGTCTTCTCCAGTCCGTCCTTGGTTGGTCCCTGACTCCATATGTGGTCATCAACTGGGGCAAAATTGCGCGGGCAATGGTGTCCTATCGTGACAATCGATGGGCGCAGCGGCCGCCGCCAACCGGTCGCCAGACCTTCCCGCCGTTATGGTAAACCTTCTCTTAACATCTTCGCGGCAAGCTCAATTCCGCGAGCCCACGAGGCCCGGTTAAGCCTCCGACTGGAACTATCGTTGAGTGCGGTATTCCTGCAACAGGTTCACAGGAAGCTGCAGTGCAACAGGCCGGAATCGTAGCTATTGCGTGCCGTGCTGGGTTAATTGGGACATCAATTCGACAGTTCGGGGCGCTCCTTCAAGCGACCGGGGAAAGAGGAAGAAATGCGGGCTAAGGCATTGATTGTGGCTCTGTTTGGCGTCGGGATGCTGCTCGGCGGCTGCATGCAGTCGACCATGGAGCCGGCTTCGGAAGCCAGCATGACCGCCCGGGACAAGAAGTTGCTGGCCGCGGCGCCATATGAAAAGGCAACGATTGCAGAGCCTTATCGCCGCCACATCGTCGACTACCACCGCAAGGAGCTGCCCGGCACGATCGTCATCGATTCGGACGCGCGCTATCTCTATTACGTGCAGGAAGGCGGCAAGGCGATCCGCTACGGCGTTACCGTCGGCGAAGAAGCCCTCGCCTTTGCCGGCGTCGCCAAGGTCGGCCGCAAGACCGAATGGCCGACCTGGACCCCGACCGCCGACATCAAGAAGCGCATGGATGTGCCGAATTTCGTCGGCCCCGGCCCGCAGAACCCGATGGGCGCCCGCGCGCTTTACCTGTTCGAGGGCAACAAGGACACGCTGTACCGCATCCACGGCACCAACCAGCCGGAATATATCGGCCAGGCGATCTCGTCAGGCTGCATCCGCCTGACCAACGAGGACATCATCGACCTCTATAACCGGGTCAAGCCGGGCGCGGTAGTCGTCGTGCTGGCGCCGAACCAGGGCGACTCGCCATTCAGCCCGCGCATGGCGTCGGCGAAGTCGCTGTTCAACTAAGCTTCGTATAAATTCCGGATAAAGAAACGGCGCCTCATCGGGCGCCGTTTTTTTATGGAGTCTCGTGTCCCGGGCACGGCGCAGCACGCAGTGATGCGCCGTAGAACCGGGACCATTACGGCCACAGAGCTTGGAACGGCCCCGGCTCTGCGGCCGGGGCAAGACAAGCGCTAGCCGTTCAGCGTCACCCGCACGATTTCCGGCGGCATACCGAGCCGCATCGGCACGATGCTGGTACCCAGGCCCCCCGATACGATCATGTGGCGGCCCTGCTTGACGATGTGGCCATAGGCAAAGCGCGCGCCGTAACTCGATGGCGCCCACACCGGCGGCACCATCGGCAGCCGGATCTGGCCGCCATGGGTGTGCCCGGCCAAGGTCAGCGCCACGCGCGCCGGCACCTCGGGGAAAATATCCGGCTCATGCGCCATAAGGATCACCGGATCGGCGGTGGTGATTTTACCCAACGTCCCGGGCAGATCGTCGACGCCGCGAAACTGGCGGTGACCAAGGCGATAGGCCAGTTGATCCCCCAAGCCAGCCAGCCAGAAGCGGCGGCCGGATTCGCCCAGCAGCACGGCGTCGTTTTCCATGACCGGGATGCGGACCTGCTCCAGCGCGGCGCGCACGCCCTTGAGGTCGTGCCACCAGTCGTGATTGCCGAGGATCGCATAGACGCCGAGCGGCGCGCGCAGCCGCGCCAACTCGCCGGCCCAGGCCGGATGCGCGACATGCTCGGTGATGAACTTGTGCGTGGCGAAGAAATCGCCGAGCAGCACGGTGAGATCGCAGGAAAGCGCATTGGCGGCATCGACCACCTGGCTTATGCGCGACAGCCCCATATTGGGCCCGCCGGCATGCAGATCGGCAACGACGGCAATGGTCAGGCGCTGACCGGGCGGCCAGCCCGGCGGCGTCAACTGGTAATCGGTGATGACGAGGCTGTTGGCGGCTTCCATCGCCGCATAGGCCGCGGTGCCGGGCAGCATGATGCCCGCGACGCCGGTCGCGCCGAGGCCGGCCTTGAGCAGGCCACGGCGGGTCAAACGCGCTGGTGAGCCGGCGGTCATCGGCGACGATTAGCGCAAAAGGTTGAACGGAAGGTGGAAGAGATCGCGCGGCTTTCGCCGGACTGTCCGGGCCGGCGGCCGGGCCTTCGGCAGCGGGACTGCGCCCTGGATCGGGCTGAGCATGGTCATTACTACCTTCGTGTCGTCGTCATCGTCCGGCTCGGGCGGCGCGGCGGCGGTCTTGGGCGGCTCCGGCGCAACGGTGGCAACCTCGGCCGGCTTTTCCTTCTCGGGTGTTTTCTCTGGCGGCTTGGGCGGCGGCGGCGGTTCGCGCACGTCCCACTGGCAGAGGCGGTAGTCGTTGCGGCGCTCGGCGTAATCGATGTGGATGTGTTCTTCGTGGTAGCCGTCCGACCCCGGCCCGAGCACCGTCTTGAACCGCGCGCAAGCGCTGGCCCGCGCGCCGTCGCGCAGCGGTTTGTCGGCCTTCATATCGGTGAGATGGATGTAGCGGCCATCCTGCAGCGTGAAGCCGCGCAGATCGATCGCGTTGGCCTTGCCGTGTTCGGACACCTTGCCGAACAGCTTGCGATTGCGGCCACGGCAGCTGAAGTCGTCATAGGTCTCGAGGCTTTTCATCACGCCGCCGATGGCGGCGAGAAGCGGCGTGGTGTCGTCGCGCACCCACAGCGCCAGTTGCTCGGCCATCGGGCATTGCAGATAGGGCGCCGGCTTGATGTCGACCTTCTTGCCGGCCACCATCACCGCATCCATCCGCACGATGTCGGTGCCGCCGCAGGAGCCCGGCCCGATCAGGCGCGGCATCGGCGTAATCACCGCGAACTTCTCCAGCCGCTGGCGGCAGACCGACGGCGCGCTGGTCACCTCCGATGTCTTGAAGTCCTCGCCGGCGGCTTCGCGGAACGTCTTCGGCTCACTCCACAACGTGGCGATCCACGACGGCAGCAACCCCATTTTCGGGCGCGGACGGGGTAGCGGAATTCCATTGGCTGCCGGCGCGGCGGCGGCCTGCTCGGCAGGCTTCGGCGCGGTCTGGGCCAAAGGCTGAACCACGCCGATGCCGCAGCCCAAGGCGGCCAGCACGAGGATCCCCATGAGTGTTCGCATGCGGCCGGTGTCGGGCAGGATTGCGGCAATTGCGCGGGACAGCATGGCTTTACCTTGCACAGATTCGCTTCAACGCTAACCTGTCCCTTGGCTGGCGAGGGGCCGGCCCAAAAGTCAATAAACTGGACTGCGAGAGGGAACGCCATGCTCGGCCTGATGTCGGATTTTCCGCTGCTGCTGCACCGCATCATCGATCATGCCGCCAAATTCCACGGCGAACGCAAGGTCATTACGCGCTCCGTCGAAGGGCCGATTGTCGAGACAAACTACGCACAGATCCGCGCCCGCTCGTTGCGGGTGGCGCAGCGGCTGGAGCGTGACGGCATCAAACTGGGAGACCGGGTGGCGACGCTCGCCTGGAATACCTGGCGGCATCTGGAATGCTGGTACGGCATCCTTGGGCTCGGCGCGATCTATCACACCGTGAACCCGCGGCTGTTTTCCGACCAGATCATCTGGATCGTCAACCACGCCGAAGACCGCATGATGTTCGTCGACATTACGTTTGTGCCGATCCTGGAAAAGATCGCCGACAAACTGCCGACCATCGAAAAATACATCGTGCTGACCGACGGCGCGCATATGCCGAAGACGACGCTGAAGAACGCGATCGCCTATGAGGACTGGCTGAGCGAAGCCGACGGCGATTTCGCGTGGCGCTCGTTCGACGAGAATACCGCCGCCGGCATGTGCTACACCTCCGGCACGACCGGCAATCCCAAGGGCGTTTTATATTCGCACCGCTCCAATATTCTGCACGCCTTCATGGCGGCGCTGCCGGATTCCAAGAACCTCGCCTCCGCCGATGTCTGCATGCCGGTGGTGCCTTTGTTTCACGCCAATGGCTGGTCGCTGGCGTTTTCGACGCCGATGATCGGCGCGACGCTCGTGCTGCCCGGCGCCAAGATGGACGGCGCGTCGATCTACGAACTACTCGACACCTGCAAAGTGACGTTCACCGCGGCGGTGCCGACGATCTGGCTGATGCTGTTGCAGGACCTGGAAAAGACCGGGGCCAAGCTGCCGCATTTGAAGCGCGTCGTCATCGGCGGCTCGGCCTGCCCGCGCGCCATGACCAAGACGTTCCAGGAAAACTACGGCGTCGAGGTGGTGCATGCCTGGGGCATGACCGAGATGAGCCCGCTCGGCTCGCTGTGCACGATGAAGCCGGAATACGCGCAGCTTACCGGCGAGGCCAAGCTCGATGTGCAGATGAAGCAAGGGCATCCGCCGTTCGGCGTCGACATGAAGATCACCGACGACAACGGCCGCGAGCTGCCGTGGGACGGCAAGACCTTCGGCCGCCTCAAGGTGCGCGGGCCGGCGGTGGCCAAGGCTTATTACAACGTGGACCGCGACGCCGTGTTCGAGGACGACGGCTGGTTCGACACCGGCGACGTTGGCACCATTGACCCATACGGCTATTTGCAGATCACCGACCGCGCCAAGGACGTCATCAAGTCCGGCGGCGAATGGATTTCAACCATCGATCTCGAAAACCTCGCGGTCGGCCATCCGAAAGTGGCGGAGGCCGCCGCCATCGGCGTCACGCATCCGAAATGGGACGAGCGGCCGCTGCTGGTGATCGTGCTGAAGAAGGGCGAGAGCGCGACGCGCGAGGATATTCTCGGCTTCATGCAGGGCAAGGTGGCGAAGTGGTGGATGCCGGACGACGTGGTGTTCGTCGACGAAATCCCGCACACGGCGACGGGGAAGATTCAGAAGATGACGCTGCGGAAGCAGTTTGAGGGGTACAGGTTGCCGGGGGTCGAGGCGGCGGAGTAGAGGGACGCGACCTAACCAGCAGCCCTACCTTTCTGTCATCTTGAAAAGTACGCGACAGCTTGCAGTCCAGACGCAATTCCTGCTGCGGCTGCGGCGAAACTCGCCCATCTAGATTGTTTGTGAAGGTCAGCAATAAAATCATCTTGACTATTTCGCACGTGAACAGTCGCAGCTCGTATCCCGAGCCCCGCAGCGACCACACTCATTACCATTGCCAATATATTCAAAGTATCTTGCATGTCCCCCTCTGAGATTGAACTCTAGCGCATATGCGGGAATAGCGAAGCGTAATTCGTCGCTCTTTTAATACTGCGACTTACGTCAACGCGGCTATCCCGCCGTACACACTCGACCCGTCATCCTGAGGTGTGAGCCGCGTCTGCGGCGAGCCTCGAAGGATGAGCGGCCAGTGACTCGCGGGCCGTCGCCCTTCGAGGCTCGCTGCGCTCGCACCTCAGGGTGACGGGGAGAGATTGGTGATTGCGGCTAGAAAGACGTGGATGGCCGGGACAAGCCCGGCCATGACGGAATGTGACGCGATGCGGCATTCTCTTCACCTCTCCCATAGGGAGAGGTCGAATTGCGAAGCAATTCGGGTGAGGGGTTATGGCCTCAAGAGAGTCACTTGCCCCCTCACCCCAACCCTCTCCCCGCCGGGGAGAGGGAGTCCGGCAGTGCTGGACCTCACGACCGTGCCTTACGTCCCGTCGGCCTGATTGCTCGCCACCATCGCGGGCGAAGGCTCGTCGGCATTACGCACGACGATGATGCGCTCGAACTTGCCGTCTTCGAAGGCTTTCAGGAATTTGTCGTAGTCGAGCACCGAGATGCAGCCGTTCGACTGGCCGTTGCTGCCGAGCAGGAACGAATGCGTCAGGAAGCCGTCGCGGCCATACATATTGCCGTCGCCGACCGGCTTCATGCGCAGCGCGCGCACGCCGTGAAACAGCTTCTCGCGGAACGACACGGTGTAGACGTTGGGCGGCGTGACGCCGACATCCCTGCGGTGCACCGACTGCGTGTCGTCCATGTACTGGCCGAAGCCGGAATGCGCTTCGAGCTTCTCGCCATCCGGCATGAAGACCGCGCGCTTGGTGATGTCGTACAGCACCGTCTTCGGATTGGCGGCGATGATGGCCTTGGCGGCGCGGTCCGGATCGACAAACAGTTTATCGAAGATGCCGAGGTCGGAAGGCTTCTGCTGCGGCGGCAGCATGGCAATCTGCGGACCGGCTGGCGCCGGCGCGACGCGGGCGATGGCTTTCGGAGCAGCGACCGGCGCGGCATCGGGAGCAAGGTCCTGGACGGCAACATCTTCGCGCGCGTCCTCATCCGCCGTCATGTCGGGCCGCGACAGCGGCAGCCGGGCTGTTACGTCGAAACGGACGTGGCCGGATGACGGGAAGCGCGTCGCCAGCAAGGTCGACAGGCCGCCTTGCGGCATCCAGGCTTTCTCCAGCCCGCCGCGCAGGCCGAGTGCGGCCAGTTGGGCATCGCCGTCGCGCCAGCTGCGCGCGACTTCGAAATCCTCGGCCGGCAAAGGCAGCGACCGCGACAGCCGCGCCTCGGGCGAAAACAGGGAATGGCCATGCGGCGTCGGCAGGAAGATCGCCGCGGCGGCGACGGCGCTGATGCCGGCGACGCCGAGCCCGGCCCAGGCCGCGGCAAAAGAGAGCCGAGCCAGGGAAAACGGCCGCGCGGAAGCGGCCCGTCTTGGGCGCTCCGATTCCGCTGCCAGACTCACGTTCCGTTTCAGCACCATGGCGCCCATTATAACCCACGGGGGGCCCGTTGGAAATTCTCAAATCCGGGGGTATTGGCATGGTAAACCGCGCCCAAATTGTGGTCGCAGCTGGGCCATCCACCCCGGCGGCGGAAACCTGACGGCGCGGCACACGGAACGATGCGACCCGCACCCGCGTTTACCTCCTGCTCGCGCCGGGTGACAACCGGCCGTAATGGGGACTGTCGGACGCAAGTGATTTTGCCGGTTTCTGCTTGCGGCACCAACGCATCGGTACGCGTCGACGTCTAACCTGTTCCCGGCGCGGGCACCTTTCCTGAGCAGCGACGGCGGAATGACAGCGGGGCGCGGGCATGCTTTAAGGCAACGCCTCTTTGAAGGAGATCCGAATGCCCTCCACTCGCCGCGTCTTCATCGCCGCGCTCGGCGCGATCGCCGCCGGTTCGCTTCACCCCGCCTTCGCACAAACAACGGCAAAGAAAACCATGACCACAGCTTCTGGACTGCAAATCATCGACACCGTCGAAGGCACCGGCGCGACGCCAAAGACCGGCCAGACCTGCGTCATGCACTACACCGGCTGGCTTTATACCAACGGCATGAAGGGCAAGAAATTCGACTCGTCGGTCGACCGCAACGAGCCGTTTGAATTTCCGATCGGCCGCGGCCGCGTCATCAAGGGCTGGGACGAAGGCGTTGCCACGATGAAGGTCGGCGGCAAGCGCACTTTGATCATTCCGCCCGCGCTCGGCTATGGCGCCTCCGGCGCCGGCGGCGTCATCCCGCCGAACGCGGTGTTGATGTTCGACGTCGAACTGCTCGGCGTGAAGTAACGCAACCCCAGCCTCGGAACCCATGCCGCGCTGCATCGTTGAAAGCGAAGGAGGTGCGGCATGGGTTTTGAAATCGGACCAGAAATCTTATACGGCGTCGGCACGGTGATTTTGCTGGCGGTGTTGATTTACGTCGCATCTATTGCCGGACGGGGGCGGCGTAGTGGCTCCACCAAAACAGCTGCCGATGCGGCAACACGCCGCAATTTCGACAAGGCATGATGACCCGCTAGCGCCGCGCTGTATTGCCTCGCGGTCCGCCAGCCTCTATCCCTGGACTTGAACAATCGAGCCTGGGACGATCTAGAGCATGGCGCGCCGCCTTCTGAACGATGAGCCGGTCTCAAAGCTGGCCGCCTGGTCGTCCCGGCTGGCAGTGTTCGCGCTGGCCGTGGCGGCCCTGTCGGTCGTGATCCTGCGCTCCGGCCTTCTCGAGATTGGCCCGTCGCTGGCCACTTTCGCCGCGGCTTTGGTCTGCGCGGGAATGGCCATCGTTCTGGCGCTGCTGTCGTTTATCGTGATCTGGCGGCACGGCCTCACCGGCCTTGGCCGCTCCCTGCTCGGCCTTGTGCTGGGCGCGGCGCTGCTCGCATATCCTGCCTATCTCGCGCAGCGCGCCTGGCGCTATCCGCAAATCTACGATGTCAGCACCGATGCCGCCAACCCGCCGCGCTATATCGCGCTGGCGGCGCAACGCCCGAAGGACCGCATCGTCTATTCCGCAGCCGCCGCGCCGCTGCAACGCGCCGCCTATCCCGACATCGTGCCGCTGCAACTGACGCTGCCGCTGCGCTCGACCTACGACGTGGTGACCGGCGTGCTCAACAAGCGCAAGCAGGTTTTCGTCGAAAGCATGGGGCCGACCGTCAACCGCCGCGAGGCCGTGATCGAATACACGGCGCGCACACCTTTGATGGGTTTCCGAGACGACATCGTCATCCGCATCACCGCTGTGGGCAACAACGCCTCGCGCGTCGATCTGCGCTCGGCCTCGCGCTACGGCACGCACGACCTCGGCGCCAATGCGGCGCGGCTGCGCACCTTGCTGGAAGAGATCGACGAGGCCTCCGGCAACGCGCCGGAACCGAAGCCCGAACCGGTGCCGGCGAAAAAACCGCCGCCGAAGCGGCCGGCACAGAAGCCGAAGACGTAAGTCGGGTTACTCTCTTCACCTCTCCCATAGGGAGAGGTCGGATCGCCGTAAGCGCGTTGACGCGCGTCTTCGACGCGCTATGGCGATCCGGGTGAGGGGTTAAGGACTATCGAGAGTCACTTGCCCCCTCACCCTAACCCTCTCCCCCAAGGGGAGAGGGAGCCGGCCGTGCCCCTGGCAATGCCTCATCACGCCAACCGGTACTCGCCATCGATCGACGGCGCGCCATCGGTGACGACCGCGCCGCGCGCCACCAGATCTTCCATATGCGCCAGCACCGACATGCCGGCGGCGCCCGTCAGCCGCGGATCGATGCCGATATAGATCGCGCGCACGATGGACGGAATGTCGGTGGCGCCTTTGCCGAGGCGGTGCAGGATCGAGGCTTCGCGCGCCATGCGATGAAGGATGTAATAATTGACGAAGCGGTTGGCGTCGCCAATGGCCGGACCGTGGCCGGGGAAATAGACCTGCTCGGAGCGCTTGGCCAGCTTGTAGAGCGAGGCCATGTAATCGCTCATCGCGCCATCCGGCGGCGCGACGATGGTGGTCGCCCAGGCCATGACATGATCGCCGACGAAAATCGCGTTGGCTTCCTTGTAGGCGAACGCCATGTGATTGGCGGTGTGACCCGGCGTGGCGATGGCCTCGATGGTGAAGCCATCGCCTTGCACAACGTCGCCGTCTTTCAGAAAAACATCGGGCACGAAGTCTCGGTCGCCGCTGGAATCGAGCGGGTTGTTTTCGCCGATATGGAGGGGCCGCGCGGCGCGATGAATGCCTTCGGCGTAGACGGTGGCGCCGGTGGCGTGTTTCACCGCCGGCACCGCCGGCGAATGGTCGCGATGGGTGTGGGTAACGAAGATGTGCGTCACGTTTTCGCCGCGCACGGCGTCGAGCAAAGCGCCGATATGCGCCGGATCGTCCGGACCGGGATCGACAATGGCGACGTTGCCGGTGCCGATGATGTAGCTGATCGTGCCCTTGAAAGTGAACGGGCCCGGATTATTGGCCATGATCCGCCGCACGCCGGGCATCGGCGCATCGACCGTGTCCGGCGCGAGATCGAGATTTTTGTCGTAGAAGATATCGTCGGCCATCGATCCACTTTCCGTCATGGCCGGACTTGTTCCGGCCATCCACGCCTTGCCCGCATAGAGCAAGAAAGACGTGGATGCCATAGATCAATGGTGGCGGGGGATCAATGTATCTCCGGCTCCGGCACCTTGCCGGCCTTGGCGAGGAAGTCGAAATCGCAGCCGTCGTCGGCCTGGCCGATATGTTCGGAAAACAGCGCGCCGTAGCCGCGCGGATATTTCGGCGCCGGCGGAATCCATGAAGCCTTGCGGCGCACCATTTCCTCATCGCTGACGTGCAGATGAATGGTGCGCGCCGGAATATCGACCTCGATCTCGTCGCCGGTCTGCACGAAAGCCAGCGGGCCACCGACGAAACTCTCCGGCGCGACATGCAGGATGCAGGCGCCGTAGCTGGTGCCGCTCATGCGCGCGTCGGAAATGCGCAGCATGTCGCGCACGCCCTGCTTCACCAGTTTTTTCGGGATCGGCAGCATGCCCCATTCCGGCATGCCGGGGCCGCCCTGCGGGCCTGAGTTCTTGAGAACGAGAATATGATCGGCGGTGACGTCGAGATCGTCACGTTCGACCTCGCGCGACATCTCGTCATAGTTCTCGAAAGCGATCACCTTGCCGCGATGCTTGTGCAGGCGCTTCTCGGCCGCCGATGGCTTCATCACGCAGCCGCGCGGCGCCAGATTGCCGCGCAACACGGCGGTGGCGCCATCGCTGTTGACCGGATCGTTGAGCGATTTGATGACGTCAGTGTTGTAGACCGCCGCATCGGCGATGTTGTCGGCCACGGTCTTGCCACTGACCGTCATTTGCGACGTGTCGAGCACGCTGCGCAATTGCACCATCAGCGCCTTGAGACCGCCGGCGTAATAGAAGTCCTCCATCAGGAACGCGCCCGACGGCCGCACATTGGCGATGACAGGCACCTCGCGCGAGATTTCGTCGAAGCGGTTCATGTCGAGCGGAATGCCGGCGCGGCGCGCAATGGCGACGAGATGGATGATGCAATTGGTCGAGCCGGCCATCGCCATGTGCACCTTGATGGCGTTGTCGACCGAGCCCTTGGTGATGATCTTGTCCGGCGTCAGATCGTCCCACACCATGTCGACGATGCGGCGGCCGGACGCGATCGCCATGCGGGAGTGACCGGCGTCCGGCGCCGGGATCGACGACGCCCCGGGCAGCGTGAAGCCGAGCGCCTCGGCGACCGCCATCATGGTCGCGGCCGTGCCCATGGTCATGCAGGTGCCGAACGAACGGGCGATGCCGCCTTCGATTTCCTGCCATTGCTCCTCGGTGATCTTGCCGGCGCGCTTCTCGTCCCAGTATTTCCAGGTATCGGAGCCGGAGCCGAGCACCTGGCCGTGCCAGTTGCCGCGCAGCATGGGGCCTGCCGGCATGAATATCGCCGGCACGCCCATCGAGATCGCGCCCATCAACAAGCCCGGCGTGGTCTTGTCGCAACCGCCAAGCAGCACCGCGCCATCGATCGGATGGCTGCGCAACAGTTCCTCGACTTCCATCGCCAGCATGTTGCGATAAAGCATCGTCGTCGGCTTGACGAAAGACTCCGACAGCGACATCGCCGGCAATTCGAGCGGGAATCCACCGGCCTGCAGAACGCCGCGCTTTACCTCTTCGGCGCGCGTGCGCAGATGAACATGGCACGGATTGATATCGCTCCAGGTGTTGATGATGCCGATGACCGGCTTCGATCCCCAATCGACCGAGTCATAACCGATCTGGCGCAGGCGCGAGCGGTGACCAAACGAACGCAGGTCGTTGACGCCGAGCCAGCGATGGCTGCGGAGTTGTTCAGGAGTCTTGCGGGTCATGAATGAACTTCTTGGGTTTGTTGGAAACGGTTATTCGGCGGCGGGCTGTGCCGCGGCGTTCGATCGGCTCAGCCATTGCGTGCCGAAGACGGCCACGAACAGCACCGCACCGGCGATATCGGTGACGATGCCCGGCTTGATCAGCAGCAATCCTGCCGTCACCAAGGCAATGCGCTGCCACATCGCCGCATGAGTGAGGAAGTAGCCCTGCAATCCGGCGGAGAAGAACAGCACACCGGCCGAGGCGGTAACGCAGGACGACAGAATCGTCGGCCAGTCGCCGATCATCAGCAAAGCCGGCTCATAGACGAACATAAAGGGAATGATGAAGCCGGCGGCGCCGATTTTTACCGCCGCCCAGCCGCTCGACCAGATATCGGATTTCGCCAGCCCGGACGCTGCGTAGACCGCGAGCGCGACCGGCGGCGTAATCGCCGACAGAATGGCGAAGTAGAAGGCGAACATGTGCGCCGCCGGCGTGACGACGCCGAGCTTGATCAAGGCCGGAACTAGGAGCGCGGTCATGATGATATAGGCCGGCGTGGTCGGAATCCCCATGCCGAGGATAATGCCGGCGGCCATCGTCAGGATCAGCGCAAGCAGCAAGGTCTCCTGCGCCAGCCCGACGACGAACTGGCTGAACACGATGCCGAGACCAGACAACGTCACAACGCCGATGACGATGCCGGCGCAGGCGCAGGCCAGCGCCACTGCGAGCGTGCTTTTGGCGCCATCCGCCAGCGCTTCGATGACATTGCGGACGGTGACAAAGCCGCGCGTGGTCTTGCGGAGATAGGCGACCGGGAAACACGACAGCGTTCCGGCGAGCGCCGCCATCGGCGCGCTGTAGCCGGCATACATCACCACCAGGATAACCAGCGCCGGCAGGAACAAATGACCGTGCTCGCGCATCACCACGCCGAGCTTCGGCAGCTCATCGCGCGGAATGCCGACCAGCCCGCGCCGCTTGGCCTCGAAATGGACCGTGGCGAAGCAGGAAATGTAGAACAGAAAAGACGGGATCAAGGCCCACAGGATGATCTGACCGTAGGAAACCGCGAGAAATTCCGCCATCACGAAGGCGGCGGCGCCCATGATCGGCGGCATCAATTGGCCGCCTGTCGAGGCGACGGCTTCGACGCCCGCGGCAAACGCCGGCTTGAATCCGGTGCGCTTCATCAACGGAATGGAGATCGGGCCCGTCACCATGACGTTGGCAACGGCGCTGCCGGAAATGGTGCCGAACAGGCTCGATGACACGATGGCGACCTTGCCGGGCCCGCCGGCAGTATGGCCGGTCAGCGCCATGGCGAAATTCATGAACAACTGGCCGGTGCCGGTACGCTCCATGAAAGCGCCGAACACCACGAAGATCAGCACATAGGTTGCCGACACCGACAGCGGAATGCCGAAGATGCCTTCGGTCGTCATGTAAAGCTGGTCGAGCAGGCGCATCGGCTCGAGTTGCGCAATGAACAGGCCGTAAACCAGAAACACCAATGCGGTGATCGGCAGCGCCCAGCCGATAACACGGCGCGTCGCTTCTACGATGATGGCCACCAGCACCACCGCCAGAACCATATCGGCGATGCTCAGATCGTCGATGTAGTAGATGCGGTTGACGACATAATTGTAATTGACGAACAGGTACAAAATCGGAGTCGCCGACACCGCCAGCAACAGATAGTCGAGATAGCTCGGCGGCAGGCCTTCCTGCGACGACAGCCGCCGGTACAGCAGGAATGTCAGCACCAGCGCGAACAGCAGATGCGTGCCGCGGAAGATGATCGCTTCAGGCGTCCCGAATGCGATCGCCCACATATGATAGAGCGCCATCACGACGGCGATTACCGTTATGGCGGCATGCACAACACCGCGATGGGTCAGATCGAGTTTCATGGACGTTCTGCTTCGGTGGCCGAAAGGTCGAAAAACGGGACGACCGGCGTGACGAACGCCACGCCGGTCTTTGGTTCAGATTCTGGGGATCATTTCGACTTCACGGTGATCCCGGCTTCTTTGTAGAACTTCGCCGCGCCCGGATGGAACGGCACGCCGATGTCCTCAGCCATCTCCTTCGGCGTCACGCTGGCAATGCTCTTGTTGACGGAGCCCAGCGTCTTGACGTTGTCGGCGATGGTCTTGGTCATGGTGTAGACCTGATCGGCCGGCAGCTTGCACGACACGACGAGATGCGTGGCGTAGCCAATCACCTTCACGTCGGCATCCTGCTTCGGATAGGTGCCTTTGGGCACTGTCACCAGCGTGTAGCCCGGGTTGAGCTTTTTCATTTCCGGCAGGCTGCTCGACAGGTCGAGCAGCTTGATGTCGCGGGCAGAGGCCAGATCCATCACCGCGCCGGACGGAATCGCGGTGCCGAGGCCGAAAGCCGCCGCATGGCCGTCCTTCACCTGGGCGACGGAGTCGGTATAGGAGACGAAGCTCGCCTTGACGTCGTTGTAGCTCAAACCGTTGACCTTCAGCAGTTGGCCGGTGATCAGCTCACCGGTGTTGCCGCGCGGCTGCGTCGAGACACCCTTGCCCTTCAGATCCTTGACCGAGTTGACGCCAGCATTGGCCGGCACCACGAGCTGATAATATTGCGGATACAAGGTCGCCAGGTTGCACACATTGCTGGTCGCCTTGGGGAACGGCGCATTGCCGGCAAGACCGTCGACGGTCGAGATCGAGTTGCCGAAGCCGATATCGGCCTTGCCTTCGTCGACGCCGCGCACATTGGCGATGCCGGCGCCCGGCAACGACTGGACGTTCACGCCGGGAATGGCCTTCTCCCACAGATCCTTGAGCTGGCCGCCGAGCGGCACCCAGACGCCGCCTTGTGGGCCGGTCATCAGTTTGAGATCGGCCGCGAGGGCCGGAGCAGCGATAGTCAGAGCAAGTCCGAATGCGAGGCCGGTCGCTTTAAGCGAGGTCTTCATGATTGTCTCCTCCACGCCCGCCGCTTGAATGCGGGGGCAAATCTTCAAATCACCTTGGGTGGCGCGTTGTTATTTCCCAGCCGTCAACATACTGGGACGACAGGGTAACGCACAAGTCTATTTTACAACTCTTGACAACAATGAACTAAAAAGAACAAGTGGCTGACCGGCAAACTCTGCAAGGCGAAAGCCAAGAGCAGAACCAAGAGCAAGGACCAAGGGCGGGAACAATGCGCGACAGCACCAAATCCAAACTCGAGACGATCTCGACCGCCACATTGACCACGGTGCTGTTCAAGCGCGGCTTCCGCAACACCTTCATCGCCGGCATTCACCGCATCCAGAGCGGCGACGAATCCAAGCCTTTGCCGAACATGGTCGGCCCGGCCTATACTTTGCGCTATATCCCGGCGCGCGAGGACCTCGACCATCTCGGCGTTTTCGAGGACCGCAGCCACCCGCAGCGCAAGGGCGTCGAAGAATGCCCGCCCGGCCATGTCTTCGTCATCGACAGCCGGCGCAATTATTCGGCCGCCTCGGCCGGCAACATCCTGCTGGCGCGGCTGTGGAAGCGCGGCGCCGCCGGCATCGTCACCGATGGCGGCTTCCGCGACACGCCGGAAATCGCGGCAACACCCTTCCCGGCCTATCACGCCCATCCGGCCGCGCCGACCAACCTGATCCACCATCACGCCGTCGATCTCAACGTGCCGATCGGCTGCGGCGAAGTCCCGGTGTTTCCCGGCGACATCCTGGTCGGCGACGGCGAAGGCGTCGTGGTCATTCCGGCGAATATCGCCGATGACGTCGCCGACGAGGCGTTCGAGCAGACCGTGTTCGAGGACTTCGTGCAGGAGAAGGTCAACGAAGGCCGCGGCATTTTCGGCCTCTATCCGCCGAACCCGGAAGCGAAAGCAGAATTCGCCAAGTGGCGGGCGGCGGCGAAACGCTGACGGAGACCAAAGGGCATGGAGCCAGCACGGTCTGCAACGCCCGCGCCGCTTGGCGACAGCAAGGTTGCTTTAGGCGACGCCAAAGCGCCTTGGGGCGAGGCCAAGCGCAGCGCCGGCATCTATCAGCACATCTTTGAAATCATCATCGCCGGCGAATTCGCCGTCAATGCGCGGTTGCCGTCGGAGACCGAACTGGCGCAACGCTTCGGCGCGTCGCGGCCGGTGGTGCGCGAGGCTTTGGCACGGCTGCGCGACGACGGCATCATCGTGTCGCGGCAGGGCTCCGGCAGTTATGTGAAGCGGCGGCCGGATATTGCGGTGTTGCGCTTCGTGCCGGTGTCATCGATCGCCGATATTCAGCGCTGCTTTGAATTCCGGCACGGGCTGGAAGGCATTGCCGCGTCTCTCGCCGCCGAACGCTGGGAAGACAGCGACCTCGCCGAAATCCGCGCCGCCTTCGGCGCGCTCGAAGAATCGGCGAGCGACTTCAAGGCCGGCGTCGATGCCGACGAACGCTTCCACATGGCCATCGCCAAGGCGACGCACAATGCCTATCACATCTCAGTGCAAAGCTCGTTGCAGCCGCACATCGTGTTTGGCATGAGCCTGACGCGCAATCTGTCTTTATTGCGCACGGCCGAACGCCTGCGCGAGGTGCAGGACGAGCACCGCGCCATCCTGGACGCTATTGCCGCACGCGACGCTGACGCGGCGCGCACAACAATGCAGCGTCACATCGACAACGCCCGCCGCCGCATGTTCGAAAACGCATCGGCGGCTTAAGACAAGCATGGCAATCGACGCCCGCAAAACCCCGAGCGAAAATCCGCCCGCGGCCCGGCACTGGACCGTACGCGGATTTGCCAACCCTTATCTGCTGCTGGCGCTGGCGTCGCTGTTCTGGTCCGGCAACCATATCGTCGGCCGCGCCGCCGGCGGCCACGTGCCGTCGATGGCGCTGTCGACGGCGCGCTGGCTGATCCCGGCCGTCGTGCTGTGGATGGTCGCGCACCGGCAAATCCGCCGCGACTGGCCGACGATACGCGCGCACTGGAAGATGATGCTGTGGCTTGGCCTGACCGGCGGCGCGCTGTTCACGGCGCTGCAGTATATCGGGCTGAAATACACCAGCGCGCTGAATGTCTCCGTGTTGAATTCGCTGGTGCCGGTATTGATCGTGGCGATCGGCGCGCTTCTGTTCCGCGACCGCGTCAGCCTGCGCCAGACCGGCGGCATCGCGATCTCATTGTTCGGCGTATTGGTCATCGTCGCCCAAGGTCAGCTCGAAACGCTCAAGGCGCTCGGCTTCAACTGGGGCGACCTGATCATCGTGTTCAACATGATCGTGTTCGCGGTCTACGCTGTCTATTTACGGCAACGGCCGCAGATCCATCCGCTGAGCTTCCTGTTCGTGCTCGCGGTGATATCGTCGGCGGGCACGCTGCCGTTCTTCATCGCCGAATCGCTATCCGGCGACACCTTGCAACCGACCTGGCTGACGGTGATGTCGATTGCCTATGTCTCGATCTTTCCCAGCGTGCTGGCCTTCGCCGCGTGGAACCGCGGCGTCGAACTGATTGGCGCCAATCGTGCCGGGCCGTTCGTGCATCTGGTGCCGGTCTATACCGCTCTGGTGGCCGGCGCGCTGCTCGGCGAACACCTTGCCGTCTTCCATGTTGCCGGGTTTGTTCTGATCATCGCCGGCGTCTGGCTGGCGGCGCACAAGGCGGGCTGAAAATGATCGTCATCGACTGGGGCACGTCGAGCTTCCGCGCTTTCCGCATCGCCACCGACGGTGCCGTGCTCGATCGGCGTTCCGCGCCGCGCGGCATCATGCATGTGGAGGGCGGCCGCTTCGCCGAGACGTTGCGCGAGCATATCGACGACTGGTTGACGGCCGGCGAAAGCCGCGTGCTCTTGTCCGGCATGATCGGCAGCCGGCAGGGTTGGAAGGAAGCGCCCTATGTGCCTTGCCCGGCCGGCGCCGCGGAATTAGGCGCGGCTCTGGTCGACGTTCCGTTCGACGGCGCACAGGGAAACGTTCAAGTGAAGCTTGTGCCGGGCATGAACGGCACTGACGCCTCCGGCGTCGCCGAAGTGATGCGCGGCGAGGAAACCCAGATCATTGGCGCGCTCGCCATGATTGGCAGCAATGGCCTCGCCTGCCTGCCCGGCACGCATTCGAAATGGGTGCGCGTCGAGGACGGCCGCATCGCGCGCTTTACCTCGCACATGACCGGCGAGGCGTTCAGCGCGCTGCGCGACCACACCATCCTCGGCCGCATGATGAAAGACGGCGCGCCGAATGACGCGGCCTTTAACGCCGGTGTTACGCGATCCGCCGAGCCGGGCGGTCTGCTGCATCATCTGTTCGGCGTGCGGACGCAGACCTTGTTCGGCAAACTCGCCGAGACCGACGGCGCGTCCTACCTGTCCGGCCTTCTCATCGGCCACGAACTGCGTGCCGAACTGACTGGCGCGCAAGGCGAAGTGCATCTCATCGGCGCGCCGGAACTGGTAGCGCTCTATGCGCGGGCGCTTGCCGCGTGCGGCGCGAAAACAATCAGTCATGATGCCGACGCTTCCGTGCGCGGTTTAATTATTATCGGGGAGCATGCGCGATGGCAGTGACCTTCAAGGACTGGCTGGCGCGCTCGCCGCTGGTCGCCATTCTGCGCGGCGTCAAGCCCGATGAAGTCGAGGCGATTGCCGATGCGCTGGAAACAGCCGGCATCGCCATCATCGAAGTGCCGCTGAATTCGCCCGATCCGCTCGACAGCATTGCGCGGCTGGCGAAGAATTTCGGCGCGCGACTGTTGATCGGCGCCGGCACGGTGATGTCGCCGGAGCAAGTCGCGCAGATCGCGGACGTTGGCGGCAGGCTGATCGTGACGCCGCATGCCGATGTCGCGGTGACGCGCGCCGCGAAGCAGCATGGCATGCTCGCGGTGCCCGGCTTCTTCACGCCGACCGAGGCTTTCGCGCTGCTCGCCGCTGGTGCCGATGCGCTGAAATTGTTTCCCGCCGAAGGCGCGCGCCCGGAAGTCCTGCGCGCCATCCGCGCCGTGCTGCCGCCTGAAACCTTGGTGCTACCGGTCGGCGGTGTCGATGCCGCCAACATCGCGGCCTGGCGCATCGCCGGCGCGGCCGGTTACGGCATTGGCTCAGCGGTCTACAAGCCGGGGGATACGGCGGCCGTGGTGGCCGACAAGGCGAAGCGGCTGGTGGCAGCCGTGGCCAGCTGAGCGACTCACCAATTGGGTTTGGTCGCACCTGTGGCCGGCGTCTCTATGTCCTGGAGAAGCTTGGGCGCGGCTTCCCGTAGCTCCTTTGGAAGCGCCGTCAAGTCGGGGCTGTCGAAAGATTTGCTCAGGTAGCGCATCGCAATAATGGCGACAGCTTTTGCCTGCTCCAGGTCGCGCGCCGCCTTGATCGGCTCGCGATCCTGCCGCCTTGATACCCAAGCCTTGTGAAGCGCGAAAGCGCGCGGATCGATGACGACAAGGCGCACGGGATAGCCTCTTTCATCGATGGCAACAGCTTCCAGCTTTGGTGAATTGACAAGCCAGGCAAGTCCGAAGATCGGCGCTCCCTCCAGATCGTCCGGCAGGTTTGTCAGCGCCGGCGGAAGAAGATCGCGAATGGGATCCTTCGCTTCCGGCCTTATGAAGTCGACCAGATACCCGTCACGATTGGCGGCGCGGAAGCTGCGCGAGTTGGTTGGCGCAAACGATCGGTCTATTTTTTGCAGAATACCAATCAGGCCGGTGGCGCCGAGACCGCTCACCGCCAAGCTTATGTGACGTCTTGCATCGAAAAGAAGATCGACATCGCCCGTTGCAACAAGTCCGCTGTCGACATGGACGCCCGCCGAAACTTCGTAGGCATAAATCGCATTGGTGCCGACGACGACGAGGTGTTGACCCATCAATCTCCTGTCGTCGCATTCCCGGACGATGCGCGCTGCGATCGTTGGCACGCGGCCAAGCCCCATCGCAACGTTCACAGGCGCGAAGGCGTCGAGCTTTGCCGACAGGCTTGTCAGCCGGTCTTTGTTATCAGCGCGCCCACGGATAAAGGCATCGTAGATGGCTTCGGTTTCGCTATTCCGCGGTCCGAGGGAGGTTTCGGTCTTGCCGATTTTGCGAAGGAGATAATTCGTGCCGCTCCGTTCGCCCCACCGCATGCTCCCGGTAAAGCGCCGGTTCCCGTCCTCGTTGGCTGCCCGCCATGCTTGATAGACTTGCTGGGTGTCTATCAATTGGCGCCGCTGCGCTCCAGATAAGACATTAACAGACAAGGGTTTTCCACTTTTGTGCCATCCCTGCCTCATAATAGTGGAAAATCATATTATTTCAATATGATAGGGATAAAATGAATAAGTATTTGAAAAATATAAATTTTCCACCCTATTGCAAATTCTCGCTCGAATAAGTGGAAAAGACCGCACTCTCAAATACTTATGATAAAAAACAGCACGGCGCAGACACGCCGCTCATCTCTCAAGACGATTTGGAAATATGAGAAAAGCCCCGGGTGGCCAATTGGTCGGAGTGGCAGGATTTGAACCTGCGACCCCCTCGTCCCGAACGAGGTGCGCTACCAGACTGCGCTACACTCCGACTGTCGGCGGCCTTATAACCCCCTCACGTTTGAAACCGCAAGCGGCGCATGACCCCGAAAAGCATGTCCTCGACCCCGATCGGGGATGGATACCGGGTTTCGGACAGGTCATGCGCGAATAAGCAGGCGAAGTGAGAGAAAATGACTGTTGAACCGGGCACACGGGTGCTGAAGGCCAATCAAGCCGCGATTTCCGCGGCGGCCGCTGCCCTGCGCCAGGGCGGGCTGATCGCCTTCCCGACCGAGACCGTCTATGGCTTAGGGGCCGACGCCTGCGACGGCGCGGCGGTCGCCCGGCTCTACGCCGCCAAGGGCCGCCCCGCCTTCAATCCCTTGATCGCCCATGTCGCCGGTCTCGACGCCGCCCGCCAGCTCGCCGTGTTCGACGCCGAAGCCGAGAAACTGGCCGCCGCCTTCTGGCCCGGCCCGCTGACGCTCGTCCTGCCGAAGCGGCCCGACTGCCCGGTGGCGGCGCTGGCGCTGGCCGGGCTCGACAGCATCGCCATCCGGGTGCCGAGCCACCCCACCGCTCTGGCGCTGCTCGCCGCATTCGGCGGCCCGGTAGTGGCGCCTTCGGCCAACCGCTCCGGCCATGTCTCGCCGACCAGCGCGGCGCATGTGCTGGCCGATTTGCGCGGCCGCATCGACCTCATTCTCGACGATGGCGACTGCGATGTCGGCGTTGAATCGACCATCGTCGCGCTGCTCGGCGAACCGACCTTGCTGCGGCCAGGCGGCCTGCCGCGCGAGGAGATCGAGCGCGTGCTCGGCCATGCATTGGTCTCACCCTCGGTCGAAGACGCAGCAGATGCGCCACTCGCCCCCGGCATGCTGGCCTCGCATTACGCGCCGAAGGCCAAGGTGCGGCTCGAGGCGACGACCCCGCGCGCCGGCGAAGCGTTGCTCGCGTTTGGCCCTTCACCGTCTTTCGAGGGAACAACACTTAATCTGTCGCCACGCGGTGACCTGATCGAAGCGGCTGCTAATCTGTTTTCGCATTTGCGCGCGCTCGATGCCTCCGGCGCAACCGCCATCGCCGTCATGCCGGTGCCGCATGACGGCCTCGGCGACGCCATCAACGACCGGCTTTCGCGCGCCGCCGCGCCGAAACCGTAGAAGACAAGGACCCCACATCGATGAACGAACACCTGCGCCGCGCGCCCGCGCCCGACCTGCTGCCGCGCTTCGCGGCCATCGTCGGCGACAAATATGCCGTCACCGACCCGCAGACTCTGGCGCCGCATCTCATCGAAGGCCGCGGACTGTATCAGGGCGTCACCTCGCTGATGCTGCGACCCGGTTCAACGGAAGAAGTTGCGGCCATCCTCAAGCTCGCCAACGAGACCAAGACGGCGATCGTACCGCAAGGCGGCAATACCGGGCTGGTCGGCGGCCAGATTCCGTTCGACGGCGAACTCATTTTGTCACTGACCCGGCTCGATAAAATTCGCGAGGTCGATGCCTCATCCAACACCATCACAGTCGAGGCCGGCGTCGTCCTGCAGAAAGCGCAGGATGCCGCTGCGGCTGCCGGCCGGCTGTTTCCTTTGTCGCTCGGCTCGGAAGGCTCGTGCACCATCGGCGGCAATCTCTCGACCAATGCCGGCGGCACCGGCGCGCTGGCCTACGGCATTGCCCGCGAACTGGTCGCCGGCGTCGAAGTGGTGCTGGCCGACGGCCGCGTCATGCATCTGTTGCGCAAGCTGAAGAAGGACAATACCGGCTACGACCTGCGCCACATCTTCGTCGGCGCCGAAGGCACGCTCGGCATCATCACCGCCGCGGTGCTGAAACTGTTTCCGCAGCCGCGCGCGGTCGAGACGGCGTTCATCGGTCTGAAGTCGCCGGACGCGGCGGTGAAACTTCTGAACCTGGCGCAAGCGCGCATCGGCGGCACCGTCACCGGTTTTGAATTGATGGTGCGTGGCATTGTCGAAATGGCTCTCAAGCACGGCCATGGTAACCGCGATCCGCTGGCCGGCGCGCATCCGTGGTACGTCCTGATGGAGGTGTCGTCGCAGCAGAGCGAAGGCTTGCGCGACGCGCTCGAAACCTTCCTCGGCGACGCCATCGAGCAGGATCTGGTCGAAGACGCCACGATCGCCGCGAACCTCGACCAGCGCAAGGCGTTCTGGCATTTGCGGCATTCGTTGACCGAAGTGCAGAAGCCGGAAGGCGGCTCGATCAAGCACGACGTCTCGGTGCCGGTCGCCGCGGTGCCGGCCTTCATCGCCGAAGCAAGCGCGGCTGTTGAGGCCCTGATCCCGGGGTCGCGACCAGTTCCATTCGGCCATGTCGGCGACGGCAATATTCATTTCAATGTCAGCCAGCCCGTCGGCGCCGACAGCAAGGCGTTTCTCGCGCGCTGGACAGAGGTCAACGCCGTCGTCGACAAGATCGTGCTCAAGTATCAGGGCTCGATCTCGGCCGAGCACGGCATCGGCAAGCTCAAGCGCGAGTCACTGGTCAAGGTGAAGGACCCTGTGGCGCTTGCGCTGATGCGCGACTTGAAGAAGATGCTGGACCCGAACGGCATATTGAACCCGGGCAAGGTGCTTTAAGCAATTGCACAAGGCAAAATCAGCTAATCCATACCGCCGCCGTCGATGACTTCATGCGCAAATGCGAGCGCATCCGCTGCAGAATATCGAGCCGAAGGTGACTTAAATTGCGCAACAGACTCGCCGCTAAATTTTATAATAATCCTGCTTCCGTCTATTTTTTTGATTTTGCTGAACCAATTGCCGGATCGCTCCTCAAATACTTCAATCGAATAGCCCTTATAGTTTTCCATCGCATCTCTCCAATGCCACTAGCAAAACCGTAGAGCTAATTAGCCTAGCGTAATCCGCCGTCGCAACAATGCCGCGCAATACGCAATGCACTTTTCTAAAACAACACGCCTTGGCCGTCGTTCTTCTTCGCCTTCACCGGCTTCGCCGCCTTGACGCGCTTGCGGATCGGCTCGAGGCCCGGCTCGCCGCCGAGCGGTCCGGTAAACAATTCGAGCAATTTCGGATTGTCGTTGGCGACGCGGTTGACGTCGAGCGACACCGGATAAGCTTCCAGCAATTCATCGGGCGCCGCGCGGATCAATGTTTGCGCCAATGCCGCGTCGACGCTGCTTTCAAAATCGCCTTTGCCGAGCCAGCGGTCGAATTCGTCGGGCGGGATAATAACTGGCATTCGGTCATGAATCGGGGCGAGGGTCGCATTCGCCGCGGTGGTGACGATGGCCGCGCTGTCGAGTTCCTCGCCGTTCGGCCCGGTCCAGGTCTCCCACAGTCCGGCAAAGGCGAGCGGCGCGCCCGACTTGGCGTGGATGTAATAAGGCTGCTTGCGCGGCGCGCCGGCTTTCCATTCGTAAAAGCCATCGGCCGGGATCAGGCAGCGCCGCCGTTTCATCGCCGCGCGAAAAGCGGGCTTCGCAGCGATGCCCTCGCCGCGCGCATTGATGATGAGCGAGAACGCCTTCGGATCCTTGACCCAGGACGGCAGCAGCCCCCAGCGCACCAACGCGAACTGACGCTTGCCATCCACCAGTCGCACAACCGCTACAGGTTGCGTCGGCGCGATGTTATAGCGTGACGGGAAGTTGGGCTGTTCAGCATAGCCGAACAAGGCCCGGATCGCTTCCGGCGATGACGTTAGCGTGTAGCGGCCACACATATGCAACCATCCAAAACAGTCCGCGTTTAATCACGCCTTAACACTCGGCAATATAACACTAGCCGACAGTGGAATACGGGTTGGGGAACCCTCTTTATGCAATATCAGGACTGCGCCATGGAGGTGCAAGCGGACGAGGCGGATGCCCTTCTGGCCCGCTCCTTCGCTATGGCCGAGTTGGAACTCACCGAAGCCAACATCAATCCGCAGACTGGTCTCGCCACCGACTATCTCAACCATTTCAATGAAGCGATCATGCTCCTGGAAATGATCGGCGATTGCCCGGACTGCCTCGCCGACATTCGCCGCTGGCAGCCGATGAGCTATCGCGAGCATTTCCTGGATTCGCATTTGCGGGGCCGCGACCTGGCAATTGCCGCCTATGCCGGCGCCGACCCGGCGGCGCGCGCCTGCCTCGACAATCTGGCCGCATCGATGACGACGGTGATCGAAGCGACCCGCGCCACCATGACCGCCGATCTGCCGGCGCAGGCCGCCGCCGATCTCGCCGCCCGCGCCGCGCTTTGGCTCAAGCAACTGGTGGCACGCGCCGGCGCGGTCATCAACGGCGACATTGACATCGATAGCCTGGACGCGCCGCAGGCGATCGCCGACCGGCTGATGCAGCGCGCCTCGTAAAACCAGCCAGCCTATTCGAACGAGACCTGCCGCCGAGGAAATGCTAGGCAAGCGGCGACGTCCTTGCCCCACCCTGACGGATCTTGTCGAGAATGACCGACGCGCGAACCTATCCGCAGCGCCCGTTTCTCGCGGTCAGCGCCGCCATCATGCGCGACGGCAAGGTGCTGGCGGTGCGGCGCGCGCGTAAACCCGCGCTCAACCTCTACACCATGCCCGGCGGCGTGGTCGAAGCCGGCGAAACATTGTTCGAGGCGGTGAAGCGCGAAGTGCGCGAGGAGACCGCGCTCGAGATCGAACCGGTGGCGCTGGCCGGCCACCGCGAAGCGATCCAGCGCGACGGGCTTGGCAAGGTCGAGCGCCACTTCATCATCATGTGTTTCGCGGCACGCTGGCTTTCCGGCGACGTCGTGCTCAACGAAGAACTCGACGATGCCCGCTGGCTGACCTTGCCGGAGCTTACGGCCTTGCGCACGACCGAGGGCCTCGGCGAAATCGTCGCCGACGCCGCCACCCTCCTCGGCGTTAAGGTTTAAAAAAGGCCGCCTTGCGAATGCCTTGGCGCCAGCGCATATCAGCGGCATACGGGAACCCGGCGCCTTGAAAAAATGGCTCGTGCAACATCTGAAAATCCTTGCCGCACTGTTGTGCCTGGCAGCGCCTGCCGCCGCGCAGACGTCAGCGCCGGTGCCGGCCGCGCCGCCGGACAATGCCTCGGCGCCTTATGACGGCGAATTGCAGCGGCTCGCGGAAATCCTCGGTTCGCTGCAATACCTGCGCACCATCTGCGGCGCCAAGGAAGGCCAGAAATGGCGCGCCGAAATGCAGGCGCTGATCGACGCTGAAGCGCCCAGCGGCGAAAGGCGGCGACGGATCGTCGCCCGTTTCAACAGCGGGTACCGCGGTTTCGAGCAGACCTACCGCACCTGCACCCCGGCCGCCGACCTCGCCATTCGCCGCTATCTCGATGAGGGCGCGAAAATCGCCCGTGAGGTTACCGCGCGCTACGCCAATTAAGTTGGTCCGGCCGCCGGTTTACCCTTTGTTTATGCGGGTTCCCGCCCATTAACATTTGCGCACAGCAATTAACCTTTCCTTTATATCCAGGCTATTTCGCCGCACCGAGCATGCTAACGTCCGCTTCGGAATAAGGAACTGGCGGTCACTCAAGGCCGCGGCGGCGAAGGCACCAGGGCGAAGGCGCGAATGACCACGATTGGACGATCCACACATAGCCGCGAGCCGGTTCCGGACCACGAGCAGAAGCGCGTCGCGTTGGGCTATCTGCATGAGGCCTGGGCCGAAGCGCGCCTCGACGGCATTGACGGCGATTGCCTGGCGCAGGCTTGCCTGTTCGCGGCGCTGGCCGAATTCGTCACGACTTATGGCGAGGAAGCAGCCGCCACCTTTACCGAAGGCCTCGCCGCGCGCATCCGCAACGGCGAATTCTCCGTCGACCAGCAGCGGCAGTAAATTCCAGCGTATTCGCGGCCGATCTAGCGTCCCGCGCGCAGTCCGTAGAAGCGCTCCAGCACGGCATCGATATCGGCCGGATAGAACGGCTTCTTGAGGAACGCCAACGCGCCCGCGGCATGGGCGCGATCGGCAATCGCGTTGTCGAGGGTCGATGTCATCATCACCACCGCCACGCCCGGGCATTCGCGCTTGATTTCCGAAAGCGTCTCGAAGCCGTTGAGCCCCGGCATGTTGTAGTCGAGGAACACCATGCCGAAATTGCCGAAGCGCAATTGCTCCAGTGCAGTGAATCCTTCCGCGGCTTCGTGCATGTCGAGAGCGAAACGGCTGCCTGACAGAATTTTGCGCACGATGCTGCGCATGGTGCCGGAATCGTCAACGATGAGAACGCGGGTCGGGATCGTCGCGCGCACGCAGATTTCAATGAGATCGCGCGCCTCTTCCTGGCTCGACGGTTTGGCCAGCATCCCGTCGATACCATCCGGCCGCGTATCGCCGGCCGGCCCCGATATGAAGACCAAAGGCCCGGGCTTGCGCGAACGCGCATTGGCGATCACCGCGGCCTTCTCCGGCGCCGGCAAATCATTGTCGATCAAGCAGATATCGGCGCCGCCATCGGCAAGAACGGCAGCGCCGGACGAGGCTTTGTAGGCGGAAAATTCGACTGGCACCGATGACAGCCCGGCGCCCTGACGCCAAAGCTCCATATCGGCCGGAACGGCCGCGATGCCGATCATTTTCAGCGAAACGAGGTCGCCGCTCATTCTAGCCCCTGCCCCAGTGCCCCATCCTTATTATACATCGGAAGGGTGCACTACTACCGTTGATAAATGGTCGCACGGTTTCTGCAATGCAACTCGGTGGAATTCTTTTGACAAAAGCCTGGGAAAACCCAATGGACACGTCGCCGCAATAAGGTGCCACCGCGCACAAAAGCTCCCGTTGCTGCGCAGCTTATATACCAGCCTTTCGTCAGGCGCCGAGCGTTTCCAGGAACCTGACGCGCTCGCCTTGGGCCGGTGCAGTCAATTCGCCGTCCCACATCACCTTCCGCCCGCGTATCACGGTTCCAACAGGCCATCCCGTTACATTGATACCATCGTAGGGCGTCCAACCGGATTTCGACGCGATCCACTTATTGCTGATGGTTTCGCGCCGTTTCATATCGACCGCCGTCACGTCGGCGTCGTAGCCGGCGGCGATGCGGCCCTTGTTGGCCATGCCAAAAACGCGCGCCGGACTGGCGCTGGTGAGATCGACAAAACGCTGCAATGTCAGCCTCCCGGCATTGACGTGGTCGAGCATCAGCGGAACCAAAGTCTGCACGCCGGTCATGCCGGAATGAGTCCTTGGGTAGGGAATCGCCTTTTCTTCCAGCGTATGCGGCGAGTGATCGGAACCGATATTGTCGATGACGCCTTGCGCAACGGCGTTCCACAGGCCGGTACGGTGGCTGGCGTCGCGGATCGGCGGATTGAGCTGCGCCAAGGTGCCGAGCTTTTCGTAGCAGTCCGGCGCGGCGAGCGTCAGGTGCGCCGGCGTCGCTTCGGCGGTGGCGACGTCCTTGTGACCGGCGAGGAACGCCGCTTCTTCCTTCGACGTCACATGCAGTACATGCACGCGCTTGCCGGTTTCGTGCGCGAGCTTGATCAGGCGCTGGGTGCAGAGCAGCGCCGCCTGCGCGTCGCGCCAGACTGGATGCGAGCCGGGATCGCCCTCGACGCGCAAGTTCATTCGCTCGCGCAAACGGTTCTCATCCTCGGAATGGAACGCGGCGCGGCGGTTGATCGCCTTGAGCACCGCGCGCACGCCCTCGTCATCGTCGATCAGCAGCGTGCCGGTCGACGACCCCATGAACACCTTGACCGCGCAGGCGCCCGGCAGACGCTCCAGCTCGGCCAGATCATGCGTGTTCTCGCGCGTGGCGCCGACATAGAAGGCGAAGTCGCAATGCATGCGGTGATGCGCACGCTTGACCTTGTCGGCGAGCGCCGCAGCGTCGGTCGTCTGCGGGATGGTATTCGGCATTTCGAATGTCGCCACCACGCCGCCGAGCACGGCGCCGCGCGACCCGCTCTCCAGGTCCTCTTTGTGCGTCAGGCCCGGATCGCGGAAATGCACATGCGTATCCATGACGCCCGGCAAGAGATGCAGGCCACGGCAATCGACCGTCTCGCCGGCCGAAGCCAGCGACAGATCGCCGATGGCGGCGAAACGGCCGTCACGAATGCCGAGATCGCGCTGTCCCTCGCCGTCGTGATTGACGACGGTGCCGCCCTTGAGGATGAGGTCGAACGTTTCGGCCATTCTGGAGCCACTCCAAGAAGTCGCTATATTCTAGGGTCTTGAGGCTTTCACGACAGCGCTTACGTTTAGCCGTGGTTTCTGGCAAGACATGCCGGGGCCGGTTTGTCGCCCGCTAGAGAAAAACATGCAAGCAGCACTGCTTCCCGAACGAGGCGTGGTCAAGGTCGCAGGCGCAGACGCCCGTCATTTTCTCAATGGGCTGGCCACGACCGATATCGGCAAGGTCGCACCCGGCGCTGCCCGTTTCGGCGCGCTGCTGACGCCGCAGGGCAAGATCATCGTCGATTTCATCGTCGCCGAAGCCTTGCCCGAAGACGGCAGCGGCTTTTTCCTCGATTGCCCGAAAGCGCTGGTGCAGCCGCTCGTCGAAAAGCTGACCTTCTACCGCTTGCGCGCCAAGGTGACGATTGAGGACCTGTCGGACCGGCTCGGCGTGATGGCCTATTGGGGCGGCAGCGGGAAGAGCGACTACGGCCTGTGCTACGCCGACCCGCGCCTGGCCGCGCTCGGCATGCGCATTATCGTGCCGCCGGAACTGGCGGCCGAGACCGCCGCCGATCTCGGCGCGGCTCTGGTTGAGCCGGAAGCCTATCACGCGCACCGCATTGCCCTTGGCGTGCCGCGCGGCGGGCAGGACTTTACTTACATGGACGCCTTCCCGCACGAAGCCGACATGGACCAGCTCGCCGGCGTCGATTTCGACAAAGGCTGCTATGTCGGTCAGGAAGTGGTGTCGCGCGTCGAGCATCGCTCGACCGCGCGCAGCCGCGTCGTGCCGGTCGCCTATGACGGCGGCGCGCCGATGGAAGGCGCGACGGTGATGGTGGGCGACAAGCAGATCGGCTTCATGGGCTCGTCAGCCGACGGACATGGGCTGGCGCTGCTGCGGCTCGACCGCGTTGGCGATGCGCTGGACAGCGCCACGCCGATTGTCGCCGCCGGCGTGCCGATCACATTGAAAAAACCGGACTGGGCGACATTCGCATGGCCGGGCGAGGACAAGGCTTCGTCATGAGCGGTGCGATCACGCATGACGACGGCCTGATCCGCTGCCCGTGGCCGAAGACCGACCCGCTTTACGTCGCCTATCACGACACCGAGTGGGGCGTGCCCGAATGGGACGACCGCGCTCTGTTCGAGAAGCTCATTCTCGATGGCTTTCAGGCCGGATTGTCGTGGATCACGATTTTGCGCAAGCGCGATAATTTCCGCGCCGCCTTTGACGATTTCAAACCGGAAAAGATCGCGCGCTATACGCCGAAGAAAGTCGAGCGCCTGATGAACGACGCCGGCATCGTGCGCAACCGCGCCAAGATCGAAGGCACCGTCAATTCGGCCAAGGCCTATCTCAAGATCATGGACAAGGGCCCGGGCTTTTCCGCGATGCTGTGGGATCACCTCGGCGGCCGGCCGCACGATCACAAGATCGGCGCGCGCTCGAAGACGCCGACCGAAGACGAGATTTCGCGGGCGATGAGCAAGCAGTTACTCGGTCATGGATTCAAATTTGTCGGCCCGACCATCGTTTACGCTTTCATGCAGGCGGTCGGCATGGTCAACGATCATCTGGTGACGTGCCACTGTCACGCCAAATGCAACAAGCTCGGCAAGAAGAGCCCCTTTTCCAAATGAGCAAGACGATCAAAACGGGCGCGCCGCGCGCCTGGCAACGCATGCTGTCGGGGCGCAGGCTCGATCTGCTCGACCCCTCGCCGCTCGATGTCGAAATGGACGACATCGCGCATGGGCTGGCGCGCGTCGCGCGCTGGAACGGCCAGACCAAGGGCACGCATATTTTTTCGGTGGCGCAGCATGTGCTGCTCGTCGAGGCCTTGGCGCGGCAAAAGTCGCCGACGCTCGATGCGCGGGGCCGGCTCGCCGTGCTGCTGCACGATTCCGCCGAGTACGTCATCGGCGACATGATCTCGCCGTTCAAGGCGGTGATCGGCGACAGCTACAAAGCGGTGGAGAACCGGCTGCTCGCAGCCATTCACGTCCGTTTCGGCCTGCCGGCGAAATTGCCCGACAGTCTTTTGAAATTGATCAAGGCGGCCGACCGCCATGCCGCCTATCTGGAATCGACGCATCTGGCCGGCTTCGAAGACGCCGAGGCGCGCAAGTTCTTCGGGCCACCGCCGAAATATTCCGCCGCCATGGAGCGCGATTATTTGACGCCCTGGCCGGCCGCCACCGCCGCCAGGAAGTTCAAGGACCGCATCGAGAAACTGTTACGCACATGATCCACGTCTGCTCCCTTGCCCGCATGCCGGCGACCGTCACGGAAACCGGCGCCAGCCATATCGTCACCTTGCTGCGGCTGACCGACCGCGCCAAACGGCCGCTGCATATCGCCGAGCAAAATCATCTGATCCTCGGCCTCGACGACATTGCGGAAGCGATCGACGGTCAGACCTTGCCGGCCGATGAGCATGTCGAACGCCTGCTCGCTTTCGCCGGCCGGTGGGACCGCACGGCGCCGATGGTGGTGCATTGCTTCGCCGGCATCAGCCGTTCGACCGCGGCGGCTTTCACCATTGCCTGCCTGCGCAATCCGCATCGCGACGAAATGCAGATCGCCCGCGCCATCCGCGACGCTTCGCCGACGGCGATGCCGAACACCCGCATCGTCGCCATCGCCGACCGCCTGCTCAAGCGCGACGGTCGCATGATGCGCGCGGTCGACGCCTTGGGCCGCGGCGAGGAAGCGATGGAAGGCCATCCGTTCCGGCTCGATTTGCTGTAGCGGCCTGCTACACTTGCGGCGCAACGAACGGGGGCAGAAGTGGCGGACTATTCCTACGGTGTGGTCGATTCCGATGTCCTCAAATCCTATGACGGCCTCGGCTTTCTTCAGGCCATCATCGCCGGTACGGTGCCGCAACCACCGATCAGCGAGATCATGGGGTTTCATCTGACCGAGGCCGAGCCCGGCCGCGTCGTGTTCGAAGGCCTGCCGAATTTACAGCACTACAATCCGATCGGCAGCGTGCATGGCGGCTTCGCCGCGACGCTGCTCGACTCCGCGCTCGGCTGCGCCATCTTCTCGACGCTGCACAAAGGCGATGCCTGGACCACGCTGGAGCTGAAACTCAACTATGTGCGCGGCATGAGCCACGACACCGGCCCGGTGCGCGCCGAAGGCCGCATCATTCATCGCGGCCGCACCGTGGCGACCTCGGAAGGCGATCTAAAAGACAGCGCCGGCAAACTCTACGCGCACGCGACGACGACCTGCATGATCTTCCCGGCGAAGGGCTGATACCGGCGGCACGCGCCGGTTTTGTTACAATTTGATGAATGATCTGGCTCAATTTCGGCCGCGCCAGAATGTGCATTTGTAACACTCAAGCAAGGGTGCATGCACATGAAATCGGCAATCGTCGAACAACTTGGCCAGACGGACATCCTTCTCCCCGCTCTCATCGGCGAAGCCTTGGCCGCCAATGACCGGGTGAAGGTCCGTCTTAGTATTGTCCAAGCCGCGACGCGTCATGCCCGCGATCCGAGTGGCACCGGCTTCGACCTGACGAACGAATGCCGCGCCGCCGGTATCGATCCGGTGACGATGGAGCCGCTCGTCCGTGGTGCAGGCCTGATCGGCGGCGACCGAATGACGGCACCGGGGTTGAGCCAGCTCACAGCGGCGATCTGGGGCGACGTCACGACGATGGCGCGCGCCGTCAAAGCCGGCGACGCGGCTGCCGGGCAAGCCGCGCTTGACCGCCTGACCGCAATTCAAGCCTCGGCCGTGCCGGAGGCGGCGGATACGATTACCCTGGCGCAAATCGCCAAACTGGTAGGACTCGCGGAAACCGACGGCGACAGCCTGCATCGTCTCGTCATGGACTTGCACAAAAGCCTCAATCGCCTTTCCGCCGCGCATGCGGAGGAAAACCTGGCCGGCGCGCATGTCTTTGGCCTGCAGGCCGACGACCGGCCGGCCGTCGAGGCTTTCATGCGGGGCGTAGAGCAGACCCGTGGATTGAAATTCGGCCATCCGGGGCTGGCGACGACCGCGGCGCGTTCGGGCGCGCGGCTCACCATTCAAAACGACATCGGCGAGACCGACGCGCATGTCGTCGTCATCGCGGTCGAAGCGGACGCGGTCACGGTCACCTATACCGACGTTCATTTGCCGCGCGCCAAGTTCTTCACCCGGCTGTTCCGGGATTTTCCGGTGCAATGGAGCGGGCTCGACCGCATGACCGCGGAGGGGCTCAGCGACGGCGGCGTGTTCTATCTGGTGACCGGCCGCCTTGCGACCGACAACGGGAAACAGCGTGACGAATTTCTCGAAACAATCGGCGCATCGCTGGTCTTCCTGATCGACTGGAACAAGGCGCGCAAGATCCTGCGCACCTGGATCTCCAAAGCCGACGCGGTCGTCGTGCTGGACTGGGCCGCGCGTCATCGCGTCGGTCATCGCGGCTTTCTCGAACTCGGCGGCAGCGAACTGGTCGCTTCTGCCGTACATCATGCCACGCCGCAACGCATCGGCTTCGGCGAGCGGTTGGACCACGCGCTTGGCCGCGCCGCCGCGGTGGATTTTCTCAAGACCGTTCTGCGCGTCTCGGCGGAAGCGTTGCAGGAAGGCGGTTCGGTCCGGCTGGCGCGGGATCGCATCGAGGCCGACCTGGTTCGACATCTGCAACGTGTCGACAGCCTGTTGCTGGAGATAGTCGTGCGTCAGGCCGGCCTGGCGCGCGAAATCGCCGCCGGCATGGCGCAGTTCATTGCCCAGCTGCAAGCCGGCAGGCCGTTCGATCGGCGGTCGCTGGCGGCGCGGGCGCAGCGTATCGAAGAAAAGGCCGACAAGATCGCCATCGAAGCGCGCCGGGAAATCGAGCGATTCAACGCCGACCCGACTATCGGGCAAATCGTCAACCGCGTCGAGGATGCGATCGACGAACTCGAGCAAGCCGCCTTCATTTCATCGCTGATGCCGGACGCGGTTGCGCCGAACGCGCTCGATCGATTGGCCGAGCTATGCGCCGCGGCGATTTCCGGCGCGGAGGCCGCGGCCGCGGGGATTGCCGCGGCCGCGGACATACCCGACGGCCAGCGCGTCGATACGGAAGATGCGCTGGCTGCGGTCGATCGGCTGATCGAGGCCGAACATCGCGGCGACGCAGCCGAACGGGCGATTACGGCCATTGTTCTGCGCGGCGATTTCGAATTGAAGACCGCTTTGTCGGTTCTTGAACTGGCCCGCGCCATCGAACGGGCCACCGACCGTCTCGCCGGCTTTGGCCATTTGCTGCGCGCCCGCGTCCTCGCGGAATTGTCGACTTAACCGGACCTTTGACCATGCAAATCGTTCACATCGCGGACGGATCGACCGAACGGCATTCCGCCGAGACCATCGGCGCGAAGGCCGCGAACCTGGCGCGCATGGCGGCGGCCGGGCTGCCGGTGCCGCCTGCCTTCGTCCTGCCGATCAGACTCTGCAAAGCCATTGTCGATGGCGATCGGCACGCCCAGCAGAAGCTCGTTGAAGGCCTCACCGAAGGCATCGCCTTTCTTGAAAGCAGCACCGGCCGCTCGTTCGGCAGCCGGCGCCAGCCTTTGCTGGTGTCGGTGCGATCCGGCGCCGCGCGGTCGATGCCCGGAATGCTCGATACGGTTCTCGATGTCGGCTGTACGCTCGCGGCCGTCCACGGTCTGGTGCGGATGACGGGCCATCCGCGCTTTGCCTGGGACTGCCGGCGCCGCTTTCTCGAGAGCTATGGCAGCGTCGTGCTCGGAATCGACCGGACAAAGTTCACGCACCGGCTTGCCGAATTGGTCGCCGCCGAAGGCGTCGCGAGCGAACAGGAGCTCGATGTCGAGGCCGTGGAACGCTTGACGAAATCGTACCAGCAGATGATCGAAGACGAAGACTTCGTCTTGCCGGACGAGCCGATGGAGCAGATCGAAGCCGCGGCGCGCGCGGTCTACCGTTCATGGACCAGCGATCGCGCCCGCACCTACCGACAGTTGGCGCATCTTGAAAGTCTGCACGGCACCGCCGTTACCGTGCAGGCGATGGTGTTCGGCAATCGCGGGCTCGACTCGGGAGCCGGCGTTGCATTCTCGCGCGATCCTTCGACCGGCGCAGCGCGGCCGGTGATCGACGTTCTGTTCGACTCACAAGGGGAGGATGTCGTGTCTGGCAGCCGCACCCCCGAAACCGAACAGGCCATCGACCGATCGGCGCCAGCGATCTCCGCCCAGTTGCGCCAGACCTTGGCGCGGCTCGAACATGAGTTCGGCGATGTGCAGGATGTCGAATTCACCATCGAGAGCGGCAAACTGTGGATGCTGCAGACCCGCGACGCAAAGCGGACGCCGCGCGCGGCGTTGCGTTTTGCAATCGATTTCGTCAACGAAGGCCTGCTGACGCCACGGCAGGCCCTGGTGCGCCTGAACGATCTGGATTTTAGCAAGCTGACGCGCAAGCGATTGGCCGAATCCTATGAGCCAGTCGCGCGCGGCACAGGCGCTTCGGCGGGCATCGCGGTTGGCCGCGCCTGCTTTGATTCAGAGAGCGCCGAGCGCATAGCGGCCGGCGGCGACCCGGTGATGCTGGTTCGACCCGATACGAGCACCGCCGATGTCGCGGGCTTCGCCATCGCCGCCGGAATCGTGACGGCGATCGGCGGGCGAACCGCGCACGCCGCGCTGGTGGCCCGCCAGATGGGAAAGCCCTGCGTGGTCGGCTGCACCGCGCTTGCCGTCGACGTCGCCGGACACAGAGCCGGGATTTCCGGCGCGGACCTCAAGGAGGGCGATTGGCTCACGATCGACGGCGAAGCGGGGACTATTTATCTGGGCCAATGCAAGGTATCGATCGAACAGCCTGACGCTGAACTCGCCGAAATCGAGCGGTGGCGCAGTGAGGTGCCGGCGAATTGAATTTAATGCCGCTTCGTTCTCAGCCCTGCGTCTCGGGGATATACACGACCATGCCCTCGAGTCGCGGCGTGACGATGAGGCGGCAGGCCATGCGGCTGTTGCGTTTCACCTTGGCCGCCACTTCGTCGAGCTTGTTGTCTTCCTCGCGCGTCATCGGCGGCAGCAGCGATGTGTAGCGCTCGTCGATGTAAACGTGGCAGGTGCCGCAGGCGCAGCTTCCGGCGCAGGCGCCGATGATGCCGTCGATCTCGGTATCGACCGCGGCCTGCATCACGGTAATACCGTCCGGCGCTTCGACTTCGAGGCGCGCGCCATTCGGCTGGACATAAATCAGGTTCGTCAATACCGCCTCCATCGCGACGCGCGCGCGGCTTCGCTCGCCGCGCAGCGACGTTACGCAGAACCGGATTGACGTTTAGTTTCTTTCAGCCGTCAGAGACGACCGCAAGCCGAGTGGCTTGCCGGTGTCTTCGCTCGAGGCGCTGGCGCGCACGGTGCGGCGGGTGAATTCGCAATAGGCAAAGCCAAGGCCGGAGACGGCGCCGCGGAAGGTTTGATCGTCAACCTTGGTGAGGTTGAAGCATGGCTCGAACGGCATGCCGCGCAACGTGGCGCACACCGATCCGCTTTTGACCTGGAGCGTATTGGCCGGCAGCGCGGCATAGCGCACTTTGCCGGCGCCCTGGAACTGAATGGAGCCGACGACCGAACCATCGGCATGCACGCGGCCCTGGCCGCGCGTGCCTTCAAAACAGTTGTAGCTGAAGGTTTTGCCGATCACGAAACGGCGCGCTTCTTCGGCGCTCATCTCGCCGGCCATGGCCGGCAGCGCGGCCAACAGGCCGGCCAACAACGCAACCAAACGCAACATCACAGCACTCCAACTGACGCCACACGTTACGCGGGCCAAAACCACGCTAAAGTTTACGCAAAAGGCGGCCCGTCTTTAAAGTCCAAAGCGAGTATGCCTAACGAAAGTCGCCAAATCCTGAACGCCGTTTACCCGATTTTGACCACGACCCGGCCGCGCACGTGGCCGGCGAGGATGGCCGTCGCAGTGTCCGGTAGTTCGGAAAGGCCGATTTCCCGGGTCATGGCGGCTAATTTGGGGCGATCCAGATCGCTTTCCAACCTTTTCCACGCCGTTTCGCGGCGGGGCAGCGGGCACATCACCGAGTCGATGCCGTAAAGACACACCCCGCGCAAAATAAACGGCGCGACAGAGGTCGGCAGGTCCATGCCACCGGCCAGGCCGCAGGCGGCGACCGCGCCGCCGTATTTGGTCATGGATAAAAGGTTGGCCAAAGTCGTGGAACCGACCGAGTCGATGCCGCCGGCCCAGCGCTCCTTGGCCAGCATCTTGACCGGCCCGGAAAGTGTTGAACGTTCGACGATCTCGCTGGCGCCGAGCCCTTTAAGATAATCGCCCTCCTCCGGCCGCCCGGTAACGGCGCTGACCGAATAGCCGAGCCGGGCGAGCAGCGCGACGGCGACCGAACCGACACCGCCGGCAGCCCCGGTCACGGCCACTGGGCCGTTCGCCGGGGTGACGCCATGGCGTTCCAGCGCCATCACCGACAACATCGCCGTATAGCCCGCCGTGCCGATGGCCATGGCCTCGCGCGTGCTTAAGCCCGCCGGCAGCCGCACCAGCCAGTCGCCTTTGACACGGGCTTTTTCGGCATAGGCGCCGAGATGGGTCTCGCCGAGCCCCCAGCCATTGGCGATCACCTTGTCGCCCGGCTTCCAGGCGGCGTGGGTTGAGCTCTCAACCGTTCCGGCAAAGTCTACGCCGGCGATCATCGGAAAACGGCGTACCACCGGCGCCTTGCCGGTGATGGCGAGACCATCCTTGTAATTGACGCATGAATATTCGACTCGGACGGTAACGTCGCCGTCCATCAAGTTTGCTTCGTCAAAATCCGCAAGGCCGGCCTTGGTGCCGGTCTCGGTCTTCTCGACCACCATCGCCTTGAATGTCGCCACGCGCCTGCTCCCGGCCCCGGCAGGGGGCGAGCGTATTTAGGCCGGAGCCCCGACCGGACGCAACACCGGCTTCTCGACGATCGGCAGGTTGATCAGCGCCGACAGCACGCCGAAGAACACCGAAAGCCACCACACCGGATTGTAGGAGCCAAAATACTCGAAAGCGTAGCCGCCGAGCAGCACGCCGAGGAAACCGCCGACCTGATGGCTGAAGAAGGCGAAGCCGAACAGCATGGTCATCCAGCGCGTGCCGAACATCACCGCGACCAGTGCGGATGTCGGCGGCACCGTCGACAGCCACAACAGCCCGGTCACCGCGCCGAAAATCAAAGTGGTCGTGGTCGACGGCGGCATCAGGATGAAGATGACGATCGATATCGCCCTTCCGGCATAGATGATCGACAGGATGTAGCGCTTCGGCATGCGATTGCCGAGATAGCCGGACAGCAACGAGCCGATGATGTTGAACAGGCCGATGGTGGCGAGCGTCCAGCCGCCAACCTGAGCCGAAATTCCGATATCAACCAGGTACGACGGCAGATGCACGGTGACGAAGGCAAGCTGGAAGCCGCAGGTGAAGAAGCCAAGCACCAGCAGCACATAAGAGCGATGGCCGAAAGCTTCGGTCAGAGCCTGCTTGATTGACTGGCCCGCCAGCGGCGCCGGCGCACCCGGCGCGCGGCGCGGCGTCGCGAGCGCCAGCGACAAAGGCAAAATCAGCAGCAGCACGCCGCTGAAAACCAGCAGCGCGTTCTGCCAGCCATAAGCGTCGATCAAACCGACGCCGAGCGGTGAGAACAGGAACTGTCCGAAGGAGCCGGCGCCAGTGCCGACGCCGAAAGCGATCGAGCGCCATTCCTCCGGCAGCAATTTGCCGAAGCCGCCGATGACGATGGTGAACGAACACGCCGACAGGCCGAAGCCGATCAGCACGCCGGCGGTGATGGTGAGGCTGCCCGGGGTCGTCGAGTAGCCCATCAGGCCAATGCCGGCCGCATAGAGAATAGCGCCGAAACAAAGCACCCAGTTGGTGCCGTATTTATCGGCGATGGCGCCGGCGAAAGGCTGGCCGACGCCCCACAGCAAATTCTGGATCGCCAAGGCGAAGGCGAAAACCTCACGGCCCCAGCCATTGGCTTGCGACATCGGCGTGAGGAAGAAGCCGAGCGCGGAGCGCGGGCCGAAGCCGATCATCGCCACCAGGCAGCCGCAGATGATGATGACGAGCGGCGTTCGCCATGTGGCGAGAACCGATTTGTCGGCGGCGGCTGGCATCGACATGAGGACGCTCCGGTCGTATTGGCTTCAATGGAAATGCGCGACAAACCGCCGCAACCGGCCGGAGCATAGAGGGTCCGGCGGTGTTCTTGAAACGAATAATCGTGATCCCAAGCATTTACCGGGCGCATGGCTCGCCCTCGCGGCCGGACGGCAAAACTTGGCTTCACCGGCAAAAGCGCGCTTCCTTGCCGTCGCCGCCGCGCAGCGGCCAGCCGCTCAACTCACAGCTTTTTGACTTCCGCCTCGGTGATCTTGGCGTTGCCCCAAGTTGGCTCATCCGCACCGTCGCCCCAGTTGCGCGGCCGGTAGAAGATCAGCCCACCGAGCTTGTCCATCTTCTTCATCTCGCGAATCCAGTACGGCCGCGCCCAATCGTCGTGATAGTGCGTCGACTTGGCAACGTCCGGCATCCACAATTTGCCGTCGAGAACGTCGCGGGCGATCCTCATCGCTCGATCCCACGGCGCAGGTTCCTTAATCGCTTTCGACTTGCCGTCGCAGGCGAAGGTGAACTGGCATTTCAGATGGCGGTGGTCGTTCTGATAGATGACGCCGCAAACGTCGTTGGGATAATACGGCGTGAAGGCCCGGTTGAGCACGACCTGCGCGACCGCGATCTGCGCCCGCACCGGCTCGTCGCGCGCCTCGAAATAGATCGCGGTGGCCAGACACTTATCGGCCTTGGCGCGCGCGGCACCTGCAAGCTTCAAGCGTTCGGCGGGCGAACGCGGATGCTGGTCGACGCCGGTGACGACGCCCTTGCTGGCGACGCTTTCGCCTTCTTCGGCGATGGCGCCCGGCCGCTGCGGCGCGATCGCCGACTGTTTGATATCGGGATCGACCAGAGCAAGAACGACCGGCGCCTCGCCCGGCTTCCACGGGGCGATGCGTTCGCGCTTGGCCATCAGCGGGTCTGCGTCGAAATAAACATCTTCAGCATCAAGTTCGTGCGTTTTGATATCGGGCAATGGTTTTACCGGGCGCGGCGCGAGATCGATCACTTGCACGGCGTCGTAACGGTCCTGAACCTTGCCCGGCATTGCATGCACCACCTGCTCGGACGCGGATTCCATTTCCGGCAATGGCGGCATCGGCGCGCGGCCGCGCGAAATTGCCGAGTCGCGCTTCGACTTACGGTTGACGGTCGGGAAACGCAGCGGCGCATTGGCATCGCCGAGCGGCTGTGCGCCGATCGAGCCGGCAATGTCGGCGGGATCGAAATTGGCCAGCGCATGAACCGGCGGCGGAGGAATCGCCGTGCCAATCGGACGCGGCATCGAGAACATCGCGGCGTGAATGGTGCCGAAGGGTGACGCGATCAAGTGTTCGCGCGCGCGCTCGGCGACAGCCGGCTGGCGCGCCAGGAGAGCGCCGAGATCCTGAAAGCCGATCGCGTTGGGCAGGATCGCAAGGACCAGCGCACCGATGCCGATGCGCACGCGACGCGAGGGCGCAAACCTGCGCCGGTCGCATTTCTTTGCTGAATGCCTGGCTCGACTCAAACTCAACACCACAACGAAACGCGGCAAATGCCGTCCTGACGCGGACAAAGCGACAGATTTCGTTATGGCCCGGTTAACCTTGAAATCGCGTTAACGGCAGGAGTTCCCGCGCTGCTTTGCTCGGGCGCCTTTCGCCGCACCTTGCGGTGTCCGATTGCTGCGGAGCAGCGGGGCAGCTTGCTGAAACAAAGTTAACGATATTGCAATCGCTCACGACCAATATACGGTGGAACCATACCGACCGGGTCAGCATGCAATTTCAAGCTATCGTCGCGGCGCTTGGCAGCCAGGCGCCCCTTCTGGCCGGCCTCAGCGTCGCCTTCCTGCTAGCGTTCACGGTGCTGCAACGCCGCCAGAACGCGCATAACATGCAAATGCTGACCGCGCTCAACAACATGTCGCAAGGCCTCAACATGTTCGATGCGCAAGGCCGCATCACGCTCGTGAACCAGCGCTATCTCGATATGTACGGTCTGTCGGCCAACATCGTGAAGCCGGGCTGCACGCTGCAACAGCTTATTCAGCACCGCGTGGACACCGGGCTATTGTCCGGCAACGTCGACGCCTATTGCAAGCGCATCAGGGAGGGCATCGGCCGCGGCGAGAGCACGCCGCATTACGTGCAGGCAAGCGACGGCCGCATCGTGCTCGCCAAAAACGAACCGCTGCCCGGCGGCGGCTGGGTTTCGACGCACGAGGATGTCACCGAACAGCGCCGCGCCGAGGAAGAACGCGCCGCGATCCGCGACCACGAACAGCGACGTGCCGCGATCGAGGGCGCCATTTCCTCTTTCCGTCCGCTGGCCGAACAATTGCTGTCCCGCGTCAGCGGCAGCGCCACCGCCATGCGTTCGACCGCCGACAGCCTGTTCGGATCGTCCGGCCGCACCTCGCAACGCGCCGATGGCGCGGTGCATTCCTTCAACGAAGCCAGCGCCAATGTCGAAACCGCCGCGGTCGCCGCCGAGGAATTGTCGCACTCGATTTCCGAGATCAGCCGTCAGCTGACGCACACCAGCGACATCGTGCGGCTGGCCACCGACGAAGCCAAGTCGACCGACGCTGAAATCGCCGGGCTCTCGGCCGGCGCGCAGAAGATCGGCGACGTCGTCAAGTTGATTCACGATATCGCCGGGCAGACCAACTTGCTTGCGCTCAACGCCACCATCGAGGCCGCGCGTGCCGGTGAAGCCGGACGCGGTTTCGCGGTGGTCGCGGCAGAAGTGAAATCGCTGGCGGTGCAGACCGCGAAAGCCACCGAGGAAATCGCCAGCCACATCCTGGCGGTGCAGGAATCAACCGGCGGCGCGGTGGAAGCCATTCGCAAGATCGCCGCCCGCATGCACGAGATCAACGAATACACGACCGCAGTCGCCGCCGCGGTGGAAGAGCAAAGCTCGGCGACCGGCGAGATTTCGCACAACGTCGCCTCAGCCGCGCAAGGCGCTGACCATGTCGTCGAAGTCTTAAGGGCACCTCGAAAAATAGCATGCCCCTCGGCCCCGTGCGAGTCTGCTGCCCTGACGGCATGATTCTAGGAGACTGACGATGGGGCAGCTCGGATTTTTCGATGCGGATAATCGGCTGGCGGCACTATCGGCGAAAGGCGATC
>CAMBQQ010000028.1 GCA_945870035.1 Rhizobium sp. Q54
GGCCGCCGCCAGCACCGGCGAATAGCGCACGCCGCGCGCGATCAGCGCCTGCGCCATGGCGCGCAGCCGCGCCGCGCCCGGCGGCGTCAGCCGCTGCGGAATCGACGGCCGCGTCGACGGGTTGAGCAGATAGGCCTGGCGGAACAGCCGGGCGAATTCATCGGCGTCACCGGCGTCTGCCACGGCCTCGGCAAGCGTGAACTGGAGATCGGACGAATCCGGATTGGCGGCGAGCGCCTGACGCGCCAGCGCGATGCGGGCTTCCGCGTACGAGCCGAACCTGTCGGACATCGGTCGATCGTCCCATTGCGCCGGGATACAACCTTGAGGTTCGGCCACACTAACAGACACGCGGCGACTTTGAAACCCGTTCTAATTATTCACCGACCCGCCATCCACCACCAGCGACTGGCCGGTGACGAAATCGCTGTCGCTGGAGCATAAAAACACCAGCGCGCCGAGCAGATCTTCGGGGTAAGCATCGCGCTTGAAGGCGCGCGAGTTGCGCACCGGGATGCGCGCCTCCTCGACATGGGTGGCGTTGGAAAGACCGGTCTCGGACAGTATGAAGCCGGGCGCCAATGTATTGACGCAGATATTGTGGTCGCCGAGTTCGCGCGACAGCGCGCGCGTCAGGGCGATGATCGCGCCTTTCGAGGTGACGTAAGGCAGCATCCGCGGCGTGCCTTTATACGGCGTGCCGGAAGCGATGTTGACGATCTTGCCGCTTTTGCGCGCGATCATGTGCGGCGCGACGTGGCGCACCATCAAATACGGTCCGCGCACATTGACCGCCATGACCTTGTCCCAGGTCTCGACATCCCACTCGCCGTAATTGCGCGGCGTCAGCGTCGAATAGACCGCCGCGTTGTTGACCAGGATATCGATCTGGCCGAAGCGCGCGATGGTCTCGGCCACCAGCGCCTTGACCGACGGTTCATCCGAAACATCCGAGACGAAGCTGGAGACGGAGCCTTCGCCGTGCAGGGCCGAAATCGCCGCGGCTGCTTCCTTGCCGTCGGCAATGTCGGAGATCATGACGCGGGCGCCTTGCGCCGCCAGCGCCTGCGAATAATGCCGGCCGATGCCCCTGGCGCCACCGGTAACGATAGCCGTTTTTCCCGCTAGTCTGGACATGCGCTTCTCCTCATGACGGACCATTCCTTATCAGCTAAGACGACACCTGCCGAGAGGGAACGACATGAGCGACACCAAGGACCGGGCGGAAATCCGGGCGCTGATCGAGAACTGGGTGCTGTTCCGCGATGCGAGACTGTGGGACCGCTTCCGCAAGGTCTGGCACAAAGACGGGCAGATGTGGGCCACCTGGTTTCAGGGCTCGTTCGAGGATTTCATCAAGGTCAGCGAGGCCGGCTTCGCCAAGGGCGTGCGCATCAATCACATGCTCGGCGGCACCACGATCGAGATCAAGGGCAAGCGCGCCATCGCGCAAACCAAGCTGTCGATCGCGCAGCGCGCCACAGTTGAGGGCGTCCTGTGCGACGTCACCTGCTGGGGCCGCGCCTATGACTTTCTCGAAAAGCGCAAGGGCACATGGGGCATCGTGCTGCGCCGGCACACCTACGAGAAGGACCGTATCGATACGGTCGAGCCCGGCGCCAAGGTCAAATTCGACAAGCAACTGCTGGCCCGGTTCCCGGAAGGGTACCGTCACCTGGCTTATTTGCAGACCCGCATCGGCTACACCATCAAGGACGAGTTGCCGGGCATCAGTGGGCCGCCGCTTGAGGCCTTGTACAAGCAGGGCGCCGCGTGGCTGAAGGGCAAGAAGATTTAACTTTATTTCGCCGCGCGAAAGGCCTTGTGGTCTTCAATGACTTGGCGCGCGCGCCGATAAATGCGAATTTCCGCCGCAAGCGGCCGGACATGCGCCGCAGGGGAAGGATATTTCTATGGCCAGCGCTCTGTTTTCACCGATCACGCTCCGCGGCATGACCATGCCGAACCGCGCCGTCGTGTCGCCGATGTGCCAATACAATTCGACCGACGGCTCGGCCAATGACTGGCATATCATGCATATCGGCCAGTTCGTGCTCGGCGGCTTCGGCCTGATCATCGCCGAAATGACCGACATTAATCCGGTCGGCCGCATCTCGCTGAAATGCGCCGGGCTCTATTCGGATGAAAACGAAAAAGCGATCAAGCGCGTTGTCGATTTCGCCAAGCAATACGGACCTTCCAAGCACGGCCTGCAGATTGGACACGCCGGCCGCAAGGGCTCGACCAAAGTGCCGGCGATGGGCGGCACGCCCCTCGCCAAGGAAGACGGCGCCTGGGAAACGCTCGCGCCGTCCGCCATTCCCTACGATCCGACCTGGCATGTGCCGCGCGCCATGACCAAAGAGGAAATGAAAGCGACGCTCGACGACTATGTCGCGTCGGTCAAACGCGCCGAGCGCGTCGGCTATGACCTCATCGAACTGCACGCCGCGCACGGCTATCTGCTGCACCAGTTCCTGTCGCCTTTGTCAAACCAGCGCACCGACGATTACGGCGGCAGCCTCGAGAAGCGCATGCGCTATCCGCTGGAAGTGTTCGCGGCGATCCGCGCCGTCTGGCCGAACGACAAGCCGCTCGGCATCCGCGTCTCAGCGGTCGACTGGGTCGAGGGCGGCACCACGATCGAAGATACGATCAAATTTGCGCAGGAACTCAAAGCGCTCGGTTGCGATTACATGGATGTGTCGTCGGGCCAACTCGATTCCCGGCAGAAAATCCCGTTCGCGCCGAATTTCAACGTGCCGTTCGCCGAAGCGGTCAAGAAAGCAACCGGGATGCCGACCATGTCGGTCGGCCTGATCACCGACGCCCGCGAAGCCGAAGCCGCGATTGCTTCAGGCAAGACGGATATGGTGGCGCTGGCGCGCGGTGCGATGTACGACCCGCGCTGGCCGATCCACGCCGCGATGGAAATCGGCGCCGAGCCGCCGATCGTGCCGCGCATGACGCCGGCGCATCCGAAAATGCGGCCGATGATTTTTCCGGGATATAAGCCGGCGGCGTAAACTCTCGAACTTTCTCTCTCCCCGCACAGCGGGGAGAGAGAGAAAAACTAGACCTTCACCCTTGCCACAAACTTCGCAAAGGCCGCGAGTTGCTGCTTGATGATGTCCTTGACGGCATCGTCGGTCAGTTCGCCCTTGTCGTCGATCTTCTTTGCCGCGAAATTGACGAACACTTCCGGCCGGCCGAACAACTGCGCGTCGATCGACTGCAACGACATGCGCAGGTGATACTGCATGCGCGCGCCGCCGACCTGCCCGGTCGAGGCCGATTGCAGCGCCACCGGCTTGTCCTTGAACGGCACGTCCTTGAGCTTCGACACCCAGTCGATGGCGTTCTTCAACGGGCCCGGTATCGACCAGTTGAATTCCGGCGAGACAATGATGACGCCGTCGGCTGAGCGGATCGCCGCCGCAAAAGCCTCGACATCGGCCGGCGCGCCGGTGCTGGCCCGCACGTCGTCATTGTATAGCGGGAAACCGGCGTAGGACGGCGCCTCCACAAGTTTCAGTTCCGGCGGCGCCAGCGCCGGAAGAGCGCGTACGATTGCGGCATTGTACGAGCCCTTGCGCAACGATCCGCAGATCGTCAGCACCTTCAATTGTTCGGCCATGTCGTCCTATTCCCTGATGCTACTGCGACTCCAAGCCGGCCTTGTCGCGCACCGCGCGCCACTTCGCAACCTCGTCGGCCATGTGCTTACCGAATTCCGCCGGCGTCGAGACGTGCACAACGGCGCCGACCTTGGCCAGAGCCGCGGCGATTTCCGGCCGCGCCAGCACCGTCTTCAGCGCGGCACTGGTCTTGTCGACGATCGGCTGCGGCGTGCCGGCGGGATAGACCCAGCCGTACCAGCCGACCACCGAATAGCCCGGCACGCCGGATTCGGCGACCGTCGGCACGTTCGGAATCGCCGGCCAGCGCGCCGGCGTGCCAACCGCGAGCAGATTGAGTTCGCCGGCCTGCACCTGGCCCGCCACCGCGTGGACGAGTTCGACAGCGTAATCGACCTCGCCCGCGCGTAACGCGGTGACCACCGCCGGCGTGCCACGATATGGAATATGCTTGACGTCGATGCCGGCCATCTGGCGCAGCAGTTCGCCGGAGAAGTGCTGGGTCAAGCCGACGCCGACGCTGGCGAAATTCAGTTTGCCGGGCGACGCCTTGGCGAGCGCCACCAGCCCCTTGATGTCGTTGGCGGGGAAATCCTTGCGCGCCACCACGACGAAGGCGCTGTCGGCGACCAGAGCGACCGGCGCGAAATCCTTGACCGCGTCGTAGCGCACCGCCTTGAGCATCACCGCCGAAACGGTGTGACCGGCGCTGATCATCGACGCGGTGTAGCCATCCTTGTCGGCCTTGGCGGCTTCCGCCGAAGCGATCGATCCGCCGGCGCCGGGCTTGTTCTCGACCACGATGGATTGCTTGAGCAGTTCGGCCAGAGGCGGTGCGAGAATGCGCGTGACGATGTCGGTGCCGCCGCCGGCGCCGAAGCCAACCAGAACGCGGATCGGCTTGTCCGCCGGCCATTCGGCGGCAGCCGGATACGTGGCGGCGATAGCCAGCAAGCCGGCTAGTGCGGCGATTATGCGATTGATGATGCGATTCATGTGCCCCTCCCTGTCACGGCCTGTTCGGCCTCGTTGCCCGACAGGGAACGCGGGGACGACGGCAGAGTCAACGGGCCGCGCCCCCTCCCCACCACGTCGTGGGGGGAGGGAAAGGAAGCGTTACTTCTCGTCTTCGATCTTGTTGCTGAGAACGCCGACCTTCTCGATCTCGACCTCGATCGTGTCGCCGGCCTTCATCCACACCGGATCGGGCTTGCGCGCATGGCCGACGCCGGACGGCGTGCCGGTGAACAGGATATCGCCCGGCTCCAAGGTCATGCCTTCGGTGAGATAGACCAGCGACTCGGCGACAGGGAACATGAAGTGGTCGGTGTTCGACGACTGCATCATGTTGCCGTTGAGACGGCTTTCGATCTTGAGGCCCTTGGCGCCGCGCGGCAGTTCGTCGGCGGTGACCATCCACGGGCCGACGCTGCCGGTCTGGTCGAAATTCTTGCCCATGCCCCACTGCGTGGTGTGGCGCTGATATTCGCGGATCGAGCCTTCCATGCCGCAGGAATAGCCGGCGATGCAGTCAACAGCATTCTCCAGCGTCAGATGCCGGGCGCGTTTGCCGATGATGACGACGAGCTCGGCCTCATAGTCGAACTGGATCGACTTCTTCGGCCGCAGCAGAGGCTGGCCGTGCGCCGCCATCGAGGTCAGGACGCGGAAGAAGATCGACTGAAACTTCGGGATGTTGTCCTTGTAGCCGCCTTCCTTGACGTGGTCGAGGTAGTTCAGGCCAAGACAGATGATCTTGCCGGGATTGACGACCGGCATCGCCAGCTTGAGGCCGGCCAGCGGCAGCCGCGCCGACGCCGGCGCCTTGCCGACCGCGGCGGCCAGTGCCTTCATGTCGCCATTGGCGCGCAGGAACGCGCCGAGCTCATTCGGCAGCGTGTGATCGACCGCCTGGACGTCGATGACATTGTCGCCGTCGACCACGCCCATATGGATGCCGTTGCCGGTCTGGAAATTGACGATCTTCATTGTGCTCTGCCTCACATGGTGCCGGCCCAGCCTGACACGGCGGGCGGTCGCATCACTTAGCGCAGACGGAAGCGCCGCGAAAGGCATCGCCTGCGCGGTTTCTCTTTCGGAATGCGAAAGTTACGGCGCCAACGAGAAGGCCTGGATCGAGAAATACTTCTTGGCGTCGGTCCACACCCCCGCGGGCTGCCAGCCGACGCCGCGCGCCAGAGCGGCAAGCGACTCGGGCGAATACTTGTACGAATTTTCCGTGTGGATGGTCTCGCCGGCGCGGAATTCGAAACATTCGCCGGCGACCCGCACCTTCTGCCGCGTCAGGCTGGCGAGATGCATTTCGACGCGGTGCCGCTCGCGATTGTAGAAAGCGTGGTGCTCGAAGGTGGCGAGATTGAAGTTGCCATTGAGTTCGCGGTTGATGCGCGCCAGCAGATTGAGATTGAATTTGGCGGTGACATCCGCCTCGTCATTATAGGCGGCGTTGAGGATTTCCGCCGGCTTGATCAGGTCGGCGCCGATGACGATCTTCGCGCCCGGCCCGAGAATTGTCGCCGCGTTGCGCAGGAAGCTCGCCGCTTCATGGGGCTCGAAATTGCCGATGGTCGAGCCCGGGAAAAAGCCGACGCGGACAGCGGCGTTCTTCGCTGCTTCCGGAAGTTCGAACGGTTGGGTGAAATCGGCGGCGACCGGATGAATTTTGAGGCGTGGAAAATCGAGCTGCAATGCGCCGGCTTCCTCTTCGAGCATCTCGGCCGAAATATCGACCGGCACATAGGCGGCGAGCACCGGCATCGCCGCCAGCAAAATGCGCGCCTTCTTGTTCGAACCGGAGCCGAACTCGATCAGCGCAGCGCCGGCCGGGATAAGGGCTGCGATTTCGGCGCCGTGATCCTGCAGAATATGGATCTCGCAACGCGTCGGGTAATATTCCGGCTGGTCGGTGATGCGATCGAACAATTGCGAGCCGGCGGCATCGTAGAAATACTTCGGCGGCAAATGCTTACGTCGCGCGCCGAGGCCCTTAAGCACATCGCTCTTGAACGCAGAGATGTCGCTCTCGTCGCTTAGCGGCAACTGACTGGATCGTGCAAGCGCAACCATAAGGGCCTCTTACTTCTCGTTCCGACGTTTCACTTAAAATTCCGCCAGACGCACGCTGCTGAATTGCCAGCGCGAGGGCGGATAGAAGAAATTTCGATAACTCACGCGGTCATGGCCTTCCGGGGTCGCCAGCGACGAACCCCGCAGCACCATCTGGCTGACCATGAACTTGCCGTTGTACTCGCCAAGTGCGCCCTCGACCGCGCGGTAGCCCGGATACGGCAAATAGGCACTGCGAGTCCACTGCCAGGCGACGCCGAACCCATCGGCAAGAAGGCCGGCGCGGGCCGCCACCTCCCATTCCTGCTCGCTTGGCAGGTGTTTTCCGGCAAAACGGGCAAATGCCTCGGCCTCGTAATAGCTGACATGCAAAACCGGCTTAGCATGATCGACGGCTTTGAGACCGCCGAGCGTCATTACATGCCACTGATCGCCCTTGCGTTGCCAGTATCCAGGTGCCTCCCAGCCTTGCGCCTGCACCATGGCCCAGCCGTCGGACAGCCAGAACGACGGCGTCGTATAGCCGCCGGCGTCGATGAACTGCATCCACTCTTCGTTGGTCACCAGATGACGCGCAATGCGCACAGTCGGGATCAGGACGTCGTGGCGCGGCAATTCATTGTCGAACGAAAAACCGTCACCGTCATGCCCGACCGCGTGAATGCCGGCCGGCACGTCAACGTAATCATCGGCGCCGACGCTGCGCGGGCCGTAGCCGGCGCGCGGCATCTGCCATTGCGTGTCGTACACCGGGTTGGTCGGATTCTGCGCGAAGGCATGCAGAATATCGGTGATGAGAAGTTCCTGATGCTGCTGCTCGTGGTTGAGACCGATCTCGAGAATCTCGAAGACACGCGCTGCGTCCGCCTCCGAAACGTTCTCGATCAGCCGCACCACCGCCGCATCGACATGAGCGCGATAATTAGTAACATCTGCGCCGTTCGGCCGGGTGATTAGGCCGCGTTGCGGCCGCGCATAACGCGGGCCGGCGGCGACGTAATAGGAGTTGAATAGAAACGGAAACCGCTCGTCGAATATTGTGTACGACAGATCGTAAGGCACCAGCAGGAACTGCTCGAAGAACCAGGTGACATGGGCGCGATGCCATTTGGTTGGCGAGGCATCGGCCATCGACTGGACGATCTGGTCCTCGGCGGACAACGGCGCGGCGCGGGCTTCGGTCTCGTCGCGTACGCGGCGGAACGCCTTGATCCAATAACCGCGCGCGCTAGCCCCTTGCGGCCGATCCTGGGCAGAAGCGACGGCCGAGCCGCGCGGACCTTCGATAACTGCGGCTCGCGCCATGTATCCCTCCGTCACGAACTGGTACTGCCGCCGCCTGTCTACAGATACGAATAATGGCGGCAATTGTTCCATTGACGGCAAGACGGGGCAACCGGGAAGGCGCCCTTTTGTGCAAAACTGACGTTCATGTGATGGGACGCAGAGGGAACTCCCCCGGGGCCACGCCGGGTCTAGACGGCGGACTTGAAGTGGTGCTGGTCGAATTTCGACGCAAACTCGAACTCCCGCACCAGAGCCTGGTCGAGTTTGCATCCCATATCGCACAGGACTTTGTAGGCGGCGGCGCCGGTGAAAGGCGGCTTGTACGCACGCCTTTCGATCAAAGCACCGAATATGTCGGAGATCGTGATGATCCGGACCAGATCCGAAATCTCGGGGGCGCGCAGCCCGTGCGGATAACCGCTGCCGTCGAGGTATTCATGATGATGGACCACCATGTCCAGCATTTCCGCCGAAACCACCCGCGGTTCGTTGAGCATGTCGAAACCATATTGCGGATGATTTCGCATTTCGAGCATTTCGCCCGCGGTCAGCGGGCTGGGCTTTTCGAGGATATCCACCGGAATGCGGGCCTTGCCGATATCGTGAAGCATGCCCGCGAACGACAGCCGATCGCGATCGGCGCGTGACAGGCCGAGGCGGTTGGCGAAGGCAACCGCAACCCCGGTCACAAGCAGGCAGTGCTGATAAGTCTGACTGTGATGCGCGCGAACGGTGTCGACCCAGGTTGCCAGGCCGGTTCTTTCGATCTCGTCGACGACGGCGCCGGCGGCCGATTGAATCATCGCCGCATCGATTGACCGGCCCAAAGACGCCTGATCGAAGACGCTTTCAAGACCCTTGATCGCGGCGCCAAAGCCATCCGGCGCCTGCGGAACCAGCGGCGGCGCGCCTCCGACTGGCGCTGCCGGGATGCCGGCTACGAGTTTCGCCAGCAATTCGCACTTGTTAAAGGGACGGTGGATGAAATCGGTACCGCCGAGGGCGCACGCCTGCATCACTTCAAGATGCGATGATTTATCGGTCACGAACAGAACCATGGCGCCGCTCGGCTTGCGCGCAATCCAGTCCTTCAATTGGCCAAGCTGCGCGCCCTCATTGAGATCGATGTCGATCAAGGTGAATTCGCCGGGGGCCACGCCAAGGGTTGCAGCGATCGGCTTGAAATCGCATGCGAAAACGTCGGCGACGCCCTTGACGATCGATTTGAAATCGTCCGGCGCCGTCCCGATAATTGTCAATTTGCGCATGGGCCTTCCGTGGCTGCAACGGACTACTCTTTTACCACCAGAGGTTTAATTCCCTTTTAATTCGCTTGATATCGCAGTTTGCTATTTTGAACGGAGACGGCCCTTATGACACCCGATAAGCTGCCGCACGGCGCCGCTCCGCAAACCACGGATTCCTGCTGTGTTGGGGCTGGTTATCGACGGCCGCGTCAGCGTACTGGACCCAAGTATCGCTGATGCTATTGGTCATCATCGCCCGGTGATTCTGAGTGAATGGGTTTCGGCCAAGGTCCGTCACGCGATCATTTGAAATGCCGCCGAACTTGACGAGAACCGCCGCGCGCTCTCGCCGCACATCAAGCCCGAGAAACCTGTGCCGACCTATCACGACAACAAGCGCGGCATCCTCGCCCTGACGTCGGCCTGCGGGCTGTTCACCATTGCCGATACGCTGACCAAGCTGGCAGCGCTGACCTATCCGAGCGGCGAAGTGCTGTTCGCGCGCGCCGCGGTTTGCATGCTCGTGATCGGCTTGGTGGTGATCTACACGCATCAGTTTTCCTGGCTGCGCCACGCCGCCAACCGCTACGTGATCCTGCGCGCCATTCTCGACGCCGCCGCCAACATCGCCTTCATTCTGGCCCTGAGCCATATGCGGCTCGCTGACTTGCTGGCGGTCAATCTGGTATCGCCGCTGCTGCTAACCATGCTGCTGGTCGTCTTTTTCGGCGAACGCATCGGCTGGCGGCGCTGGACCGCGATTCTGATCGGCTTCAGCGGCACGCTCTTGATCGTGCGGCCGAGCACCTCGTCGCTGAACGTCTGGGCGCTGCTCGGATTGGCCGCCGCCGCCTGCTCGGCGACGCGCGATCTGGTGACGCGCCGCATCGATCCCGGCGTGCCGACTTTGGCGATCTCGTTCATCAGCATTTTTACGGTAACGGCGGCGGCGCCGCTGATGGCGCTGGCCTTCAACGAACAATGGCGCATGCCGGACATCGAGTATCTGAGCTTCATCGGCGTCGCGGGCTTGCTGCTTAGCGTCGGCTCGACCTTCGCCGTCTCGGCGTTCCGCAATGTCGATATTTCGGTGGTCGCGCCATTTCGCTATTCGCTCCTGATCTGGGGCGGCATTTCCGGCTTTGTCGTGTTCGGCGAAGTGTCGGATGCGCAGTCGCTGATCGGCTCGGCACTGATCGTCGGCAGCGGCCTCTATAGCCTGCACCGCGAGCGCGTGCGCCACCGCGAACTGTCGGCGAAGGCCGGGATACATTGAGGATTGGTTGGGAAAGTGTTGGTAGCGGGGGAGGGACTCGAACCCCCGACCTACGGATTATGATTCCGCCGCTCTAACCAGCTGAGCTACCCCGCCACCGATCCCGGCGGTCAACCGGGATGGCGCGATATAGGGAGGCAGGGCCGATGCTGTCAAGCAAGCGGCCACTCCCCCGCCTCAGAGCGGACTATTTCGGCCGCACGGTCGGATCGCCGCCCGGTGAGCCCGGCGGCGGGATCACCTCAATGGCGCCGCCCGGCGGCGTCGGCGCGAGGATTTCGGAATCGACGTGGCGCGGCGGACATATGACTCCGTCCGAGCGCGCCAGTTGATCGCTGAGATTGCGGCCGGGCGGAGTTTTCACCTCGACGTCGCCGCCCTGCCCGATCGTCGCCCGCGTCGTCGGATGAGCGCAGGCATTGGGATCGATCCTGTCGACCTTCGGAGCCACCGGAGTCGGCGGAGTCGGCGGCGATTGCGCCAGCGTCACCGCCGGCGTCAGCACCAAAGCCGCTGCAATGATCAGGTTCCGCATGGTGACCTCCCGGCGCTGATTGGCTTGTCCGGGACAACGATCAGGCAAGAGCAAGGGTTCCGCGCGTGGTAGCCCTGGCCTATGCGGCCTTTTGGCCTGTCGCCTTGAGTGCGAAGCGGATCAAAGTGAAATTGCCGAGCGGCGGCAGCGCGCGCCGTTCGACAATCTCTACGCCGCCATGCCGCGCGGCCCAGTCCGACAGCCGGCTGAATGGAAATTCCGGCCGCCAGCCGAGCCGTCGCGCGATCGGCGAGAAGCACAATTCAAACAGCCAGCGCGGCCCGCTCTCGGCGCCGATATGATTGACCAGAATGATCTCGCCGCCGGGCTTGAGCACGCGCGCGAATTCGTCAAGCGTCTCTTCCGGATGGGGCACCGTGGTGATGACGAATTGCGCGACGACCACGTCGAAGCTCTGGTCCGGCAAAGCCATGCGCTCGGCATCCATCACCGACAGGCCATCGACCTGCGAAAGCCTGAGCGTTCGCACGCGCTCCTGCGCCTTGCGCAGCATCGGCTCGGATAGATCGACGCCGACAATGCGGTTGACCGGACCGTAATCGGGCAGCGAAATGCCGGTGCCGACGCCGACTTCAAGAATGCGGCCGCCCAAGCTCCCGAAAGCCATGGCGCCGCAATGGCGTTCGGCGGCGACGATGGCCTCGCTGCGGCCGGTCGCAAAGACCTTGCCGAACACGAAATCATAGACCGGCGCCCACGCCGCATAGGCGCGCGTGACGCCGCGCTTGTCGAGATCGCTCACTTGTCGGTCACGCGCATGGGGAGAAACGGAACCCGGCAGGTCACTGGCTGTATAGTTTTACCCTAAAACCTTAGCCTTGGGCCGCCGCCGCTGCAATCGCTTCCGGGCGCAGAACCGGGGCCGCGGCACTGGCGCTCTTGATAAAGCCGCCGCCGAGAACGCGGGCCTGGCCCGCCGCTGCGTCATAAAACACACAGGCCTGGCCGGGCGAAACACCATGTTCGCCATCGACCAGTTCGATTTCGTAGCCCTGTGCACCCTGGCGTAGCCACGCCGCCTGCGGCGGGCGAGACGAGCGCACCTTGACGAAAACCTCGAGCCTGTCGTCGGCAAGCTGCGCATCGAGATCGCCGCCGCCGATCCAGTTGACGTCACGCAACACGATGCCGGTCGTGCGCAGCGCGTCACGCGGCCCGACAATGACGCGGCGCTGTTCAGCGTCGAGCTTGACGACATAAAGCGGCGTGCCGCCGGCGAGCTTCAAGCCGCGCCTTTGGCCGACGGTAAAGTGAATAATGCCGGAATGCTCGCCCAGCACCTTGCCGTCGAGATCGACAATCGTGCCCGGCTCGGCCGAACCGGGCTTCAGGCGTTCGATGATGTCGGCATAGTGCCCGGTCGGCACGAAGCAGATGTCCTGGCTGTCATGCTTCTCGGCAATTGCCAATCCGTATTGCCGCGCCAATTCACGCGTTTCCGCCTTGGTGCGGTCGCCGAGCGGAAAGCGCAGAATCTCGAGTTGCTCGGCCGTGGTGCCGAACAGAAAATAGCTCTGGTCGCGCTCTTCCTCGCGTGCGCGAAACAGGCCGCGGCCACCGCCGGGCAGTGCGCGCGACGCGATGTAATGACCGGTGGCCAAAACATCGGCGCCGAGTTCGCGCGCGGTGACCAGAAGATCCTTGAACTTGATCGACATGTTGCAGGCGACGCAAGGCACCGGCGTTTCGCCGGCGATATAGCTTTCGGCGAAGCGGTCGATCACCGCTTCCTTGAAACGGCTTTCATAGTCGAGAACGTAATGAGGAATGCCGATGCGCTCGGCGACGCTGCGGGCGTCGTAAATGTCCTGCCCGGCGCAGCAGGCGCCCTTGCGGTGGGTCGCCGCGCCATGGTCGTAAAGCTGCAGAGTGACGCCGACGACATCATAGCCCTCGGCCTTGAGGATCGCCGCGGTCACCGAACTGTCGACGCCGCCGGACATGGCGACGACAACACGGGTATCCTGGGGACGGGCGGAAAGATCGAGAGAATTTGACATGGTGCTTCTTACTATATGTGGCAGCCGAAGGCCCACAAGCAAAGGGCCGTAAAGGCGCTTTACGACCGCAATATGCCCGCCCCCGGCGTTTACCCGGCAAAACCTGCCGGACACCTTGCATCCGCTGCCGGGTCGGGCCGTCAAATCCGGCAGTAAAATTGTATTAAGCCATTGAAAATAAACAATAATGTCGTCTGGCCTGGCGATTGCAGAATAAGGCATGTCAATCCGGAGGTCTGCCCGTGGCTCACGTTGCGTCTGATTTGAAGTCGATGTCGCTCAACCGCCTGCTGCCGCAGGCCGGCAAGACGTCTTATGCGTCGGACCGCACGCAGGCGGCGCCCTTCGACAGCATCCTGGACGAAACCGCGCGCCCGGCCCCCGAGCCGCGCCAGAAGCGCGCCGCCGACGACAGACCGCGCGCTGAGCGCCCCGAACGCGCCGACCGCGCCGACCGGCCGAAATCCGCCGACAGGCCGGAGCGCGCCGCCAAATCGGACGATACCGCGAAGCCTGCCGACGTCACGGCATCTGCAGATTCCGCCGAGGATACCGCCATCGACGGCAAAAACGCCGAGCCGGTTCCGGCCGAGCAGGCCGCATCCGAAGGCGAAACGAAAACCCCGGAAACCACGGAAACGGCGGGCGAGACCAAGCCGGCTGAGACTGCGGCCCCCGAGGCGGTTGCCGTCGTCATCGACCCGGCCATCGCCGCCGCGGCGCAAGCCGATGCCAAACAGGACATCAAGACCGCTGCGATGGCCGCGACCGCCAGTGCCGCCAACGCTGCTGAAGCGACCCCCGACACCGCCGCCGAAGCCGGCGCCGACGCCGCTTTGGCCGACGCTTTCCCGGACGCGCTCGCGGCGCTGGCCGCCAAAGCCGACAAGACGGACAAGAAAGCCGAGGACAAGCCCTTGCTCGCCGCCAAGGATGCGGTCAAAGCCGCCGGCAAAGCCGAGACCGCGCTGCATGCCGACGCCGCCAACCAGGCCGCCGCGGCCGGCGAGACGCAAAAAAATTCTGGCGCGCATGCCAGCGCTCAGGACACCGCCAACAGCCATCGCGGCGTCGCCACCGACGCGCCGGCCACGCCGGCCAACGACACTCCCACCGCAGCCAATACCGCCGCCGCGCCGAAACTCGATCTGGCGCCACCGCCCAGCCTGATGACGGCGCAGGCGCCGGCTCAAGTCCCGCAAGCAAGTGCTGCGATCGCCGCCACCGCGCCGGCCCAAAGCAACGCCGCTGACGCGGCGGTGCCGGTCTCCGGCGTCGCGTTTGAAATCACCAGCAAGGTGATGTCGGGCAAGAACCAATTCGACATTCGCCTCGACCCCGCCGAACTCGGCCGCATCCATGTCCGCCTCGACGTCGATCGCGACGGCAATGTCGTCACGCACATGATCGCCGACCGTCCCGATACGCTCGACATGCTGCGCAAGGACACCGCCGGCCTTGAGCGCGCCTTGCAGGATGCCGGCCTGAAAACCTCCGACAACAGCCTGCAGTTCTCGCTGCGCGATCAGCAGACCAACCAGCAGCAAAGCAACAATGGCGGCTCGAGCAACGCCCGCATTGTTGTTGAAGAAGAGCAGGCAAACGTCAATGAACCGGCGGTGCGCAATTACGCCGCCTATCGCGGCCAGGCCGGCGGCCTGGATATTCGCGTTTAATACGTCAGAGAGCGATCTAGGAAAAAACGATGAGCATCATTCCAGCGACCGCCACGGGCTCCACCCCGACGACGACGTCGAGCGCCAGCAGCACCGTCGACAGCGGCACGCTGGCCGGCAACTTCACCACGTTCCTGACGTTGCTGACGACGCAGCTCAAGAACCAGAACCCGCTCGAACCGCTCGACACCAACCAGTTCACCGCGCAGCTGGTGCAGTTCGCGCAGGTCGAGCAGCAGATGAAGCAGAACGAACAGCTCGCCAGCCTGGTATCGATGTCGAAAAGCGCCGAAGCGACCACCGCGCTCGCCTTTGTCGGCGCCACCGTCGTCGTCGACGGCTCGACCGCGCCGCTGACGGCGTCCGGCGCGACCTGGAGCTTCAACGTCGCCAAGCCGTCGACCGCCTCGATCGTCATCAAGGATTCGACTGGCCAGACCGCCTACACCGGCACCTTCGCCGGCACGCCCGGATTGATGAACTTCACCTGGGACGGCCGCGGCAATGACGGCAAGGCCTGGCCGGCAAGCAATTACACGATGTCGGCGACCGCGGTCGACGCCAACAACCAGTCGGTCGGCATCTCGACCGAAGTGCAGGCAGTTGTCGATTCGGTCGACCTGACGCAGGATCCGCCGCAACTGTCGATCAGTGGCTCGAACTACACGATGGACAAGATCAAGCGCGTCAATCGCTATGTGGCGCCGACAACGGATTCGGCAACCTGATCGCCATAGCGCAACAAATGATCAAACCGCGCGCTTGAACCCACCGCGCCGCACCTTGTCGAGCGCCTGCTCGATGGCATTTTCCAGCGCGCTCATTTCGAACGGCTTGCGCAGAATGTCGAATTGGCCATCGGCGGCCAAGGCGGCCTGGCTGTAGCCGCTGGTGAGCAATAGCGGCAGTTCGGGAAAGCGCTCACGGCACAGATGCGCCAGCGCCATGCCGTCCATCGCCCCCGGCATCACGATGTCCGACAGCATCAGATCGAAGGCGATGCCCTGCTCGAGATGGCGCAGCGCCTCGGCGGCGTTCTCGGCGCGCACCACGCGGTAGCCGAACTGCTCGAGCAGCGCGGTGGTGACGTCGGCGACTTCGCGGCTGTCCTCGACGACCAGCACCGTGCCCTGCGCCGACGTGGCAGGCGCGATTTCATTTTCACCAGCGGTCTGCTCGGCCTCGCTCTGCGCGCGCGGCAGATATATCGTGACGACCGTGCCTTTGCCGACTTCGCTGGTCACCGTCGCCGCGCCGCCGCTCTGGTTGGCAAAGCCGTGCACCTGCGACAGGCCGAGCCCGGTCCCCTTGCCGACCGGCTTGGTGGTGAAGAATGGCTCGAACACCCGCGCCAGAGTTTCCGGCGCAATGCCGGTGCCGGTGTCGATCAGCGACAGCGCGACAAAGTCGCCGGTTAACGAACCGACCGACGAGCCCGGCCGCAGCACGACATTGCGCGCCTGCAAGGTGATGCTGCCGCCGTCCGGCATCGCGTCGCGCGCATTGACCTCCATGTTCACCAGCGCCAGTTCGAGCTCGCCGAGATCTGTTTTCACCGGCCAGATATCCGGCGCGACATCGCAGATGAATTCGATGGTGCCGCCAAGCGACGGCGCCAGCATGTCGCGCACCGCGTCGATGCGCGGACCGACATCGGCCACCACCGGCATCAATTGCTGGCGGCGCGAGAAGGTCAGCAATTGCCGCGTGAGCCGCTCGCCACGGCCGGCGGCGGCGCGGATCGCCTCGACCGCATGAGTATCTTTCTGCTCTTTCAGCCGGCGTTGCAGGATCTGCGCATAGCCCGACACGATCATCAAAAGATTGTTGAAGTCGTGCGCGATGCCGCCGGTCAACTGGCCGAGCGCTTCCATCTTCTGCGACTGCGCCAGTTGTTCGCGCGTCTGCTCAAGCGCGAGCCGTGCTTCGTGCTGTACGGTGATGTCGCGGACCAGTTGAGCGAAGCCGATCAACTGGCCCTGTTCGTCGCGAATGGCGTCCATCACCACGCTGGCGAAGAATCGGCTGCCATCCTTGCGCACCAGCCAGGCCTGGCCCTCGAACTGGCCCTGTTCGGTCGCCGCAGCGATCGCCTTTTCGCCAAGACCGACGGCGCGCTCTTCCTCGGCCAGAAATATCTCGAAATGCCGGCCGATAATCTCGCCGGCGCTATAGCCCTTGATGCGCGCGGCGCCCTCGTCCCAACTGCTGACGCGGCCATTGCCATCGAGCATATAGATGGCGTAGTCGCGCACGCCCCTGAGCAGAAACTGGTAATTCTGTTCGCTGTCGCGCAGCGCCACCTCGGCCTCGCGCCGCGCCGTGACGTCAAGACAGACGCCGAGCATGCGGATCGGCGCGCCGCTCTCGTCGCGCACCACTTCGCCGACGCTCTGCAAATGGCGCACGCCACCATCGGGCCGCACGATGCGCTCTTCATGGCTGAAGTCGGCGCGGCCGCTTTCCAGCGCCTTGCTGATGTTCTTCTGCACGCGATCGCGGTCGTCCGGATGCAGGAAGCCAACAAAGTCCTCAACCTTGCTCGGCGCCGTTTGCCGGGTGACGCCGTAGATGTCCATCAGTTCGTCCGACCAGGTGACCTTGTTGTCGCGGATGTCCCACGACCAACTCCCGAGATTGGCGAGGCGCTGCGCTTCGGTGAGATGAATATTGGCGTCGGCCAGAGCGGCGGTGCGTTCCTTGACGCGGGCATCGAGTTCGATCTGCGTACGCCGCAGATCATCCTCGGTGGCGCGCCGCATCGCCACGTCGGCGCTCAGCGCCAGTGACGGCACCGAGACGCTGATCATGAAGGTCAGCAGCAGCAGGAAGGATTCATTCAGGCCCAACTGGCCGAACGGACCGGCATTGAGCGTCGTCGCCCAGATGGCGAAGCCGGTCAGGATCACCGCCACCGTCGCGGTGTCGCGGGGCCCACGCCGCAAAGCCGCCCACAGCAGCGGCAGGATAGCGAGAAAGCCGAGCGGGCTGGTGTATTCCGACAAAGGCAGCAGCGGGCTGAACGCCGCCGCGCCGACCGCGACGGCTAAGCCGAGTACGGCGGCGACCTCGCCGACTTCGCGGCCGGACGGCCGCAGCCTCGACCAGGCCGTGCGCGCCCACAGAACAATGACCGGCGTCACCACCAGCGCGCCGGCAGCGTCGCCCAGCCACCAGGTCACCCAGACCGGCGTCAGCTTGTCGTATGGCGCAAGGCCGGCCCAATACAGCGTCGCCACGCCGATGCTGGCGCTGACCACGGTGGCTGGCGCAAAGCTCACTGCGGCGAACTTCATCACTCCGGCCGGCGTCGTGAAGGTATTGGCGCCGTCCGACCAGCGCGCGATCAGAAACCCGCCGACCACGGCTTCCAGCGTATTGCCGAGCGCGATCAAAGCCGAGGTCTCGATCGTGCCTGCAGTGGTGAGATTGGCGGCAAAGGCGCCGGCAAAGATGGCCGGCCAGAGCCGCAGACCGCCCAATAGCACCGCGGCGAGCGCCAGGCCGCTCGGCGGCCAGATCGGGCTGGCGCTCGGATTGATCGAGGCCAAAGCCAGGCCAAGCTTGGCCAAAATAAAATAAGCAAGAAAAACAGCGATGAGCGCCGCGACGGTCCGGGCGAGCGAAGGCCAAATCGGCCGAGCCGTTTCAGGGAACTTTTCCAAGCTCGATCCCCCGCAAAACGCTAATCTAGCGGGTCTAATTGAACTTGAAACCCCGATCTTGCTATCCTCGGCAGCCGCGGGGAAATTCCCAACCGTAACCAAAAGGTTAGCAAAAACCGGGCAAACTTTTCCTGTTCCGCCCGATGAGCTTAGGCGAATTTTAAGTCGGGGCCTGTAGTTTTTGTCGCAGTTGCAGTCATCAGTAGAGTCTTTGTGAGTATTCCAATGACCGAACCCCACCGCCCGAGGCTCAAATACGTCATCGGGCCCGATGGCAGTCCGCTTACGATTGCGGACCTGCCGCCGCCGACAACGAAACGTTGGGTCATCCGCCGCAAGGCCGAGGTGGTCGCAGCCGTCCGCGGCGGATTGCTGTCCCTCGAAGAAGCCTGTGCGCGCTATACCCTCACCGTCGAAGAATTCCTGTCCTGGCAGTATTCGATTGACCAGCACGGCCTCGCCGGCCTGCGCACCACGCGCATCCAGCAGTACCGGCAGTAGCCTTCTTCATCGATCTTCTTTGAACCTGATTTGAAAACGCCGGCCCCAAGGTCAACTTGGGGCCGGCGTTTTCGCATGTTCAATTTCCTTGCGAAATTCACAGCCGCGCGGAGTGATCTGTTCACGATCAAAACAATGGTTCAGCGCGCGCCGATTGAAAAAAGGCCTTGCCGCCCAACTCGTTAACCAGACGCTAACCATATACTGGGCAAAACTTGCCGGGTACCGCCCGAAGGGGCGCCACGCGGCTAGGAAGAACCAGTGCAAGGCTTTTTCGATTTTGTGAAATCGCTGGGTGCGGCGCGAATGGCGGCGATGGCCGCAGTGACGTTGGCACTGATCGGCTTCTTCGCCTTTCTGATGATCCGCATGAATGCGCCGACCATGGTGCCGCTGTTTACCGACCTCTCGGTCGAGGATAGCAGCGCGATCATCAAGGATCTGGAACGTCAGGCCATCGCCTACCAGATGAAGAACGACGGCGCGATCATCATGGTGCCGAAGGATAACGTCGCCCGCTTGCGCATGAAGCTGGCCGAAGGCGGGCTGCCCAAAGGCGGCGGCGTCGGCTACGAAATCTTCGACAAGTCGGACGCGCTCGGCGCCACGTCGTTCATCCAGAACATCAATCACCTGCGCGCGCTGGAAGGCGAACTGGCCCGCACCATTCGCGGCCTCGACCGCGTCTCGGCGGCGCGCGTCCATCTGGTACTGCCGGAACGCCCGCTGTTCTCGCGCGACAAGGTCGAGGCCTCGGCCTCGATCGTGCTCAAGGTGCGCGGCTCGCTGGAGCCGCAGCAGGTGCGCGCCATCCGCCATCTGGTTGCCACCGCGGTCAGCGGCATGAAGCCGGAGCGTGTCTCGGTGATCGACGAAAGCGGCCGCCTGCTGGCCGACGGCGCGGCGCAGGATAATGCACTGGGCGGTGTCAGCGCCGACGAACGCAAGGCCGGCTACGAAAGCCGCCTGCGCGCGCAGGTCGAAGCCATCGTTTCCTCGGTGGTCGGCCCCGGCAAGGCCCGCGTCCAGCTCAACGCCGATTTCGACCTCAACCGCATCACCCAGACCTCCGACAAGTTCGATCCGGACGGCCGCGTCGTGCGCTCGAGCCAGACCCGGGAAGAGCAATCCAACTCGCAGGACGGCAAGGAAGGCGGCCCGGTCTCGGTTGCCGGCGAACTGCCCGGCACCAACAAGGACGCCAACAGCCCCGGCGGCGGCCAGCGCGACCAGAGCAAGAAGACCGAGGAAATCGTCAATTACGAGATCTCGCGCACGACCAAGACCGAGGTCATCGAAGCCGGCCGCGTCAACCGCATTTCCGCCGCCGTGCTGGTCGACGGGCGTTATGTGAAAGACGCCAAGGGCGAGATGGTCTATCAACCGCGCGCCAAGGAAGAGATCGACCGCATCGCCGCTTTGGTGCGTACCGCCATCGGCTTCGACGCCAAGCGCGGCGACCAGATCGAAGTCGTCAACCTGCGCTTCGCCGACAGCGGCGAGCCTTTGTCGATCGCCGATAATCTCGGCTGGATGAAATATTTCCAGTTCACCAAGGACGACATCATGGGCGCCGCCGAAAAGGGCGTCATGGCGCTTCTCGGCCTCATCGTACTCTTGATGGTGGTGCGGCCGCTGGTGCGCCGCATCGTCACGCCGGACACCGCCGCTCTCGGCAAGGCCGGTGCTGCCGGCATGGCCGGCGTGGCCGGCGCGCTCGGCGGCGCCGTCCAGTTCGGACCCGACGGCCAGCCGCTCCCGCCGGGCGACGCCGGCGGCTCCGACAGCCTGACCAATACCAGCGGCACCAATATCGCGATCGTCGGCGGCGAAGACACCGTGGCGATTTCCAACCGCACCTCGGCCATGATCGACGTCGCCAAGGTGCAGGGCCAGGTGCACGCCCAGTCGGTGCAGAAAGTCGGCGAACTGGCCGAGAAGAATCCGCACGAGGCGGTCTCGATCATCCGCAGTTGGCTCCACGAGGAAGCGGCCTAAATGCCCTCAGTTTACGACAAGCAAAAAGCCGGCGACCGTGACGAGGCCCGTGAGGACATTGGCGGCCTGATGGCCGAACTCGCCAGCCGGCCGCAGGTGGCGACGGGCAAGCGCAAGCTGACCGGGCCGGAGCGTGCGGCCGTGTTGATGCTGGCGCTCGGCGACCAGTATGGCGGCAAGATCTTCAGCATGCTCGACGACGACGAGCTGCGCGAGATTTCCATCGTTATGTCACAGCTCGGCACCATCGAGTCGGAAGAGGTCGAAGCGCTGCTCCTGGAATTCGTCGGCCGGCTGTCGGCCTCCGGCGCGCTGCTCGGCAATTACGACGCCACCGAGCGCCTGTTGCAGCAATATCTGCCGAAAGACCGCGTCGGCGGCATCATGGACGAAATCCGCGGCCCCGCCGGGCGCAACATGTGGGAGAAGCTCGCCAACGTTCAGGAAGAAGTGCTGGCGAACTATCTCAAGAACGAATATCCGCAGACCGTCGCCGTCGTTCTGTCCAAGCTCAGGCCCGAACACGCCGCGCGCGTGCTGTCTATTCTGCCTGAGGACATGTCGCTCGACTGCGTCGGCCGCATGCTGAAGATGGAAGCGGTGCAGAAGGATGTCATCGAGCGCGTCGAGCAGACGTTGCGCACCGAATTCATGTCCAACCTGTCGCAGAAGCGCCGCCGCGACGCGCACGAAGTCATGGCGGAAATTTTCAACAATTTCGACCGCCAGACCGAAACCCGCTTCTTGACCGCGCTGGAAGAAGAAAACCGGGACGCTGCCGAGCGCATCAAGGCGCTGATGTTCACCTTCGACGATCTGATCAAGCTCGATGCCGGTTCGGCGCAGACGTTGATGCGCAACATCGACAAGGACAAGCTCGCCATCGCGCTGAAAGGCGCGACCGAGAAGGTGCGCGAATTCCTCTTCAAGAACATGTCGAGCCGCGCCGCCAAGATGCTGGTCGACGACATGGGCGCGTTAGGGGCGGTGCGCCTGCGCGACGTCGACGAGGCGCAGACGTTGCTGGTCAATATCGCCAAGGATCTGGCGGCGAAGGGTGAAATCCTCATCGCCAAGAGCCAGGGCGACGACGAACTGATCTATTAGGGTTTTAAAGAATGGCCACCGCCGCGAAATTCATGTTCGACGAAGACTTCGCCCCCGGCGGGGTCAAGCCGACCATTACCTTGATCGAGCACGAGCGTCGCAGCGCCGATGCCGAGGCCATCGCGCATCGCAAAGGCTTCGAGGCCGGGCAGACGCAGGCCCGCGCCGAAGCGGCCGAACGTATCGCCCGCGCGCTGACCCAGATCGCCGACAGTATGACGCGCCTCAACGCGGCGTTGACCGGCATCGAGGCGCGGCTTGAAACCGAAGCGGTGCAGGTCGCGGTTGCGGTCGCCGGCAAGCTGTCGCCCGAACTGGTGGCGCGTGAGCCGCTGGCCGAAATCTCCGCTCTCGCCAGTGAGGCATTCCGCCAGTTGGTGGCGACGCCGCAAATCTCCATTCACACCGGCGCCGATATTTTCGACGCAGCCAAGGAAAAGCTCGAAGAGATCGCGCGCACGCGCGGCTTCGAGGGCCGCCTGACCGTGCAGAGCGACGCCAACGTCGCGCCGGGCGACTGCCGCATCGAATGGGCCGACGGCGGCGTCACCCGCGACACCACGGCGACTTTGGCGACAATCGAAGACATGGTCGCCCGCTATATCGCGGCGCGCGCCAACGTAGCGAGCTAACAAGGTTTCGGAATTGAACAGGCTTCTGGAGACGACGCGATGAGTGAAGACGAAACCAAGGTGCCGCTGCCCGATCTCGAGAGCGGCGAACTCCAGGCGCAGGACTCCGGCTCGCTGGCGCCGTCGCAGCAACCGGATTCGGTGCATCGCGGCGCCCAGGATCTTGAAGCGCTGTTCGACGTGCCGGTGCAGGTTTCCGCCGTGCTCGGCCGCGCCCGCATGGATGTCGGCGAACTGTTGAAGCTCGGGCCCGGCGCCGTGCTCGAACTCGACCGCAAGGTCGGCGAAGCGATCGATATCTACGTCAACAATCGCCTGGTGGCGCTCGGTGAAGTGGTGCTGGTCGAAGACAAGCTCGGCGTGACGATGACGGAAATCATCAAGTCGGAAAAGAACTGATACCCGTAGAAACGGGACTACCAACATGGACTTCGGAGCACGATCATGCGCCTTTTAATTGTCGGCACCCTCGGCGGACAGCTCACCATCGCCAGCAAGATTGCGATGGACAAGGGCGCCTCGGTGACCCACGCCGAGTCGAACGAACAGGCGCTCGCCGTGCTGCGCTCCGGCCGCGGCGCCGACCTTCTCTTCGTCGATGTCAATCTCGATATCCGCGATCTGGTCGACCGCCTCGACGCCGAACGCATCCACGTCCCGATCGTCGCCTGCGGCGTCACCAATGACGCCCGCGCCGCGGTCAGGGCGATCCACGCCGGCGCCAAAGAATACATCCCGCTGCCGCCCGATCCCGAGCTGATCGCCGCCGTGCTCGCCGCCGTCACCGACGACAACCGCGAGATGATCTACCGCGACGACGCCATGGCCTCGGTGGTCAAGCTGGCGCAACAGATCGCCGGCTCGGACGCCTCGGTGCTGATCACCGGTGAAAGCGGCACTGGCAAGGAAGTGCTGGCGCGTTACGTCCACGCCCGCTCGCAGCGCGCCAAAAAGCCGTTCATTACCGTCAACTGTGCCGCGATCCCGGAGAACCTGCTGGAGTCCGAACTGTTCGGCCACGAGAAGGGCGCCTTCACCGGCGCACTCGGCCGCCGCATCGGCAAGTTCGAGGAAGCCAATGGCGGCACGCTGCTGCTCGACGAAATTTCCGAAATGGACGTGCGCCTTCAGGCCAAACTGTTGCGCGCCATCCAGGAGCGCGTCATCGACCGCGTCGGCGGATCGAAACCGGTGCCGGTCGACATCCGCATCATCGCAACGTCGAACCGCAACCTGACCGAAGCAGTGCGCGCCGGCCAGTTCCGCGAAGATCTGATGTTCCGGCTCAATGTCGTGAACCTGAAAATCCCGCCGCTGCGCGAGCGTCCGGCCGATATTTTCGAACTGGCGACGCACTTCATCAAGAAGTATTCCGAAGCCAACGGCCTCGCCGTGCGGCCGCTGTCGGTGGAAGCGCGCCGCGCGCTCAACACCACGCGCTGGCCCGGCAACGTCCGCGAGCTGGAGAACACGCTCCACCGCGCAGTCCTCCTCTCCAGCGGCGCGGAGATCGGCGTCGACGGCATTCTCTCGCCGGATGGCGCCAGGCTCGATCAGGCGCGCGGCACCGGCGTCGCCGAACAGGCCGCGCTGGCCGCCGAGCAGGTCACCCGGAGCCTGGTCGGCCGCACCGTCGCCGATGTCGAGCGCGACCTCATCCTCGAGACGCTCAAGCACTGCCTCGGCAACCGGACGCACGCCGCCAATATCCTCGGCATCTCGATCCGCACCTTGCGCAACAAGCTCAACGAATATTCGGCCGACGGCTCGCCGATCCCGCCGCCGCATGGCGGCGAGATGCGGAGCGTGGCTTAAACGCCACGTCATTTGATTAAAACAGCCGGCGATTTTCCGCCGGCTGTTGCATGGAACCAGCCGCCCTGCCCCGCCGTTAAGGCCGCATGGTAAGGGCACTCCTCTGTCACAATCCGAGCGCGGGCACTGACGGCAAGGACAAGGACAGCATCCTTGCCGCGCTCAAACTCGCCGGTTACGACACATCCTATGTCTCGGTAAAGGATGACGATTTCAAAAAAACGCTCGCCGGCGACGACGACCTCATCGTCGCTGCCGGCGGCGATGGCACGCTGGCCTCGGTCCTTCTCGCAGTGCAGGACCGCACCCGGCCGGTCGCGATCCTGCCACTGGGCACCGCCAACAACTTTGCCCGCTCGCTAGGCATTGCCGGCACGCCGCAGGAGCTGGTCGAGACCTGGACGCTGGACCGTTACGTCGAGGTCAATATCGGCTCGGTCACCGGCTACTGGGGCACCACGCTGTTTCTGGAAAGCTACGGCGTCGGCGTGTTTCCGGCTTTCCTTGAAGACGTCGCCAAACGCAAGAAACCGAAAGGCGCCAATAATCTGCTCAAGGGCCGCGAGGCTTTCCAGGAGACGCTGAAGGAAGCCAAACCCTTTGACGTCGTCGTCAAGATCGATGGCAAGAACTACGAAAAAACGCTGCTCGGCGTGGAGGTGGCCAACATTGCCTTTACCGGTCCGGGCCTGCCGATTGCCGCGAAAGCCGATCTCGGCGACGGCAAGCTCGACGTCGTTTATTTCGAGACGGCCGAACGCAAAAAGCTGATCAAGTGGATCGACGCGCCGCAGGTCGAGATGCCGCCGGTAACGTTGCGCAAGGCGACCAGCGTCAGCCTCACATGGAGCGGCCAGCCGGCGCGCGTCGATGATGAATACTTCGAGGCGAACGAAAAAGAGCAGACCGTCGATATCGTCTGCGAGGAAATCCCGGTTTGCGTCTTGATGCCGGTGAAGCATCCGGTGCAGAAAGCGCATCAGAAGAAAGCAGGTGCGGCATGAGCACCACCGCCAAAACCAAAAAGCAGGACGTCGTCAATAGATCCGATACCGCGGCAAAAATGCCGCCGCTCAAACCGGTGGTGAAAAAGCCGGCGCCGAATGCCGATGTCGGCATTTCACGCGAAAAGTTGCGCGAGATCGAATCCGCCGCCATTGAACTGGCCGGCATCGCCGGCGCGGAGATCACCAAGGCGGTCGGTGGCCTTCTGGCCGTGCGCTACAAGACCGCCGTCAAGGAAGACCAATGGAAGGACCCGGTTTCCGAGGTCGATCAGAAGGTCGAGCGTATGATCCGCAGGCGCTTGGCCGAAAGCTTTCCCAAGCACGACATCATCGGCGAAGAGAGCGCCGAACGCCCGGGCAAGCACGATTTCATCTGGGCGGTCGATCCGATCGACGGCACCGCGAATTTCATCAACGGCCTGCCGCTGTTCGCCGCCTCGATCGGCATTCTGCATAAAGGCGTGCCGGTGGTCGGCGCGGTGTGGACGTCCGTCAGCCACGCCCTGCGCGCCGGGGTCTATCATTGCACCGCCGGCGGCAAACTGCGCTTCGACGGCGCCGACGTCACGCCCAAGGTCAATCCGGATGTCAAGCGCCGCCTGGTCGGCGTGCCGGTCGCAACCGTCAGCGACGGCCTGTGGGAGACGCGCAAGACCGGCTCGGCCGCGCTCGAATGCGCCATGGTCGCCGCCGGCCTGTTGCAGGCGGCGCGCTTCGCCTCGCCGAATATCTGGGATGTTGCCGGCGGGCTGGCGCTGGTCTTTGCCGGTGGCGGCGTCGCGCGCCGCCGCGTCGCCAAGGAATGGGTCGAGATGACCAAATTCGAAGCGACCAAGGAAAATCCCGATTTGCGTCACTGGCGCGGCGAGATCATCATCGGCGAGCGCAGCGCTGCCGACAAGATGTGCGAGATGCAGTCGTCGACCGGTTGATTATTTGCGCGCCGCTTTGCGAATCTTGGCCGGCCGCTCGTCATCGCGCTGCCGAAGGGTGTCAAGCTCGACCGCCTTGGCCATCAGATTATTGCTCATCGCTTCAAGTTTTTCCGCCATGGCACGGCCGGCGCGCGCCATCGCGACGCACTGGTCGGCGGCTTCGATCAGGTATTCTTCGGTTTTGCTCATAACGGTCCTGTATCCTTAGCACCGCATATGAGGAACCGAGCCGTGCATGCAACCCGTCGCACAATCAAAATTCATGTCCGGAGCGCAATATTATGACAGCATCCTCTTCGCCCCGGTTCATTTATAAAATATGCCCGGAATCGCTATGGCGCGCGGCCGAATCGGCCGGCATTTTTCGCGGCGCACCTATCGATGTGCAGGACGGCTTCATTCATTTTTCGACCGCGGCGCAGGCTGTCGAGACAGCCGCCAGGCACTTTGCCGGGCGAGACAATCTGCTGCTGCTGCAAGTGGATACCACACAGCTTGGCGACCGCTTGAGATGGCAGATATCGCGCGGCGGCGCGCTGTTTCCGCATCTCTACGGCGATCTCGCTCTCACGGCGGTGAGCCGTGTCGACAAGCTGCCGCTCGGCGCGGACGGCGCACACCTATTCCCGCCAATGCTTTGAAGCGTACAGGAGTACCAGCGTTGCACTTGCGCCGGAGGAACCAAGCCGGCCCCTTCCTGCTTATCGCTGCAGTGCAACATCGCAGGGCCGCATGACCGCAATCCCGCAAATCTGGAGCAGTATTCACCCGTCGGTTTTTCATAATACCGCCGGGCCGATGCGCGCCACCGAGGCAATGCCACGGCCGGGCGGCGCCTTGCGCTATCGCTGTCCGGTCAATGGCAGCCTGGTGCTGCTGACCGACGACGTGACGCTCGCCAGCATCGATCGCCCGCGTGCCCGCCTGCGCTGCATCGATTGCGGCGAAATGCATTTGCTCACGCAGGCCGCCGAAACCGACGACGATGACGCCCCAGCGCTGCGGTGCGCGATTGTCGAGGCTCCGGCCCGGCTTTAATCTCGCGCCCCGGAGCCGGCCGCATTCCGCGCCGGTGGGGGATTTGAAATGCGACATGTCATCCTTGTTGCGGCCACTGTGCTGGGCAGCGCGCTGTCGGCCTTCGCCGCCGATCCGTCCGGCACCTATCGCGTCGAAGGCGCCAATCCCGGCGGCAGCGGCAAATACTCCGGCACTGTCGCCGTGACGAAAACCGGCGAGACCTATCAGGTCGTCTGGATTGTCGGCAGCACGCGCTATATCGGCACCGGCATCGGCAACAAGGATTTCCTCGCCGTGTCGTACAGGTCCGGCAACGACACCGGGCTGGCGCTTTACGGCGCCGATGGCGGCAACTGGACCGGCATCTGGACATATGCCGGCGGCAAAACCGTCGGCGCCGAAATGTGGAAGCGCAACTAGAAACGTTGCGGCGCCTCTCTCCGGCTGGCGCGGCACGGCGAACACGCGCGCGTCACGCAGCCGTGACATGGAACAAGCATCCGCCAAGCCGTCTGCTCCGTATCACTTGTGTCTCCGCCAGCACGGGAGGGGACGACAACCCAAGGACGGAGTAACGCATGAACTTCTTCAGCAAGACTGCCCTCACCGGGGCAGCTGTCGCGCTCGCCTTCAGCGCCACCGCTTTCGCGCAAACCAAGATGGTCGGCGGCGCCGAAATGTTCCCGAACAAGAACATCATCGAGAACGCCGTCAATTCCAAGGATCACACCACGCTGGTCGCCGCCGTGAAGGCCGCCGGCTTGGTCGACACTTTGTCGGGCAAAGGCCCGTTCACTGTCTTCGCGCCGACAAATGCCGCTTTCGCCAAGCTGCCGGCCGGCACCGTCGATACGCTGCTCAAGCCTGAGAACAAGGCGCAACTGACCAAGGTTCTCACCTGTCACGTCGTCGCGGCGAACGCGATGTCGAGCGCGATCGGCAAGATGATCAAGGACGACGGCGGCGCTCACAAGGTCAAGACCGTCGGCGGCTGCACGATCACCGTCAAGATGAGCGGCGACAAGCTCCAGATCGCCGATGAAAAGGGCCAGACCGCGACCGTGACCATCGCCGACGTCACGCAGTCGAACGGCGTCATCCACGTCATCGACACTGTTCTGTTGCCGGGCTGATCCCCCTGCCTGGCGACAAACGACGGGCCCGCCGCGGCAACGCGGCGGGCCCGATGCGCGCGAGACTCATTCACATCGCCCGCGACCGAAGCTTTCTTAAACTCGCATAGGCGCCGCTGCCGACGACGATGCCGATCAGCACCAACGCCATGCCGGCGACCAGTTCGGCCGTCAGATGCTCACCGAGCACGATAATGCCGAGCACCATCGCCGCGATCGGATTGAGCGTCAGGTACAAAACCGTGACCGTCGGCGGCAGCCAGCGCAGCGCCCACATGAACAGCGAGAACTGCACCGCGCCAGCAACGCTGCCGAGGAAGACGACGGCGATCCAGCCGTTGACGCTGAATGACGGCAGCGCGAGGCCGCCCTGCACGATCGCCACCACCGGCAGCAACGCAGCGACGGCGAACGCCATCCCCAAGGCGGTGACGAACAGCGCGCCGTGACGCATCAGGGTGGCGCGGCCGAAGACGGAATAGATCGCAGCGCAGAGAACGCCGAGCAGCATCAGTCCGTCGCCTTTCAGCGACCCGGGGGTGCCGCTGCCGAAGGCGGCGGCGCCGAAGGCAACGAGGATGCCGCAGAACGCCACGGCGACGCCGGCCATCTTGGTCGCCGTCAGCGACTCGCGGCCAAAGGTTGCGGCGACGAGCAGGGTCTGGATCGGGATGGTCGCCAGCCCGACGGCGCCGCGCGCGGCCGGATTGAAATGAAGCGCGGCGTTGAAGGCCCAAGGGAAGAACACGAAGAACAGGATGCCGAACGCGGCGATCTTCCCATACTCCGATCCAGCAAGCCGCTCCTTCGGCCACAGCATCGGCAGGACCGCCGCGAAGCAGACGATTGCGACGACGTAACGGTAAAACACCAGCGACAACGGATCGGTCTCGCCGATGACGAACCGCGTCGCCACGACGGCCGAGCCCGCGAACAACGCCGCTGCCGCCGCCGCGGCATGGGCCAGCACCGTCCTGTTCATGGCAGCGTCTCCCGGCCCGCGGCGACCGCCGCTTGTCACTTTAAAACTGAAAGTGACTATGGCCGATAGACTTTTAAGATGCAAGTGACTGCGCTATGATTCGCGTGACCGTGCGCCGGACTGGCCGGGCACAGGAGATGCCGACCGCATGGCGAAACACCACTTCCGCTCGGGCTGCTCGATCGCGCGCACCCTGGACATCGTCGGCGACAAGTGGACTTTGCTGATCGTCCGCGACTTGCTGTGGCACGGCAAGCAGACCTTCCAGGCGCTGGAGAGCAGCGCCGAGGGCGTGCCGACCAACCTTCTGTCCGACCGGCTCAAGCGGCTGGTGAAATGGGGCCTGGTTCGGCGCGAGGCCTATCAGCAGCATCCGGTGCGCTATGCCTATCGTCTCACCGACGAAGGCAAGGCGCTCGAGCCTGTGCTGCTACAGATCATGGCGTTCGGTCACAAGCATCTTGGCGGCGGCCGTTACGACCCCAAGACCGGCCGCAACTTTAAGGCCACGGGCTAAGCGAAGCGCGCATAGGTAAAGCCCGCCGCGGCAACGCGGCGGGCTCGATTTATTTTTTAAGCGCGTCGTGCTTTAGGAATTTGCCGTCGCCAACCGCGTATTGCCGGGCAGAAGACGGCCGAGCGCATAGGCGCCGTCGCCGAGCAACGCTTGCACGCCCGAAGCGACGATCAGGAACGCCGGATATTCCCAGCCGCCATTCGGATATGAGAACACGAAGCCGTTCGGCAGATGCACCTTGAGGGCGCCGAACAGGATCGGCAGCATCAGCAAGGCAATGGCGCGCGTTTGCACGCCGAGGATCATCAACGCGCCGCCGCCGATTTCGCCGGCGACAACCAGATAAGCGGTCCAGCCGGGAAAGCCCTGCGACTCGAAGAAGCCGACAGTCGTCGGCAGGCCGAGCGTCAGCAGCTTCCACAGGCCGTGCGAGAGAAAGATGGCGCCGAGGGTCACGCGGAGCAGCGTGGCGGCGTAGTCCTGATTCTGGGTCTGGGTCGTCATAACGTTTCTCCTGTGCGGGCTTGTCCAAGGACCGGGTGGCGCCGGCTCGCGGGTGGCGGCGGCCCGGATCAATCTCTGTGCCGACAGACCTAGACCTTGCAGAGACGCAATGCGATAAGCGTCTTCGCCAATCGTATTTGCATAATTGCAAAGGAGCGCCGATGTTCGCCTGGGATGATCTGCGCATCGTGCTCGCCATCGCGCGGGCCGGCGGCCTGCGCAAGGCGGCCGCCGCGCTCGGCGTCAATCACTCGACCATGTTCCGCCGCCTCAACGCGCTCGAACACGCGCTCGGCTCCAAATTGTTCGAACGGCTTGCCGCAGGTTACCGGCCAACCGATAGCGGCCAGCGCCTGCTGGAGGCGGCCGAGCGCATGGAGACCGAGGCGCTGGCGCTCGACCGCGATCTGACCGGCCGCGACACAAGGCTGACTGGCACGGTCCGGGTTACAGCCTCCGAAACCCTGGCGTTCGGCGCCCTGTCTGGCGAGATTGCGCTGTTCCGCACCCAGCATCCGGGCATTGCCGTCGAACTCATGGTCGACAACCGCGTGCTCGATCTGTCGCGGCGCGAAGCCGATATCGCCTTTCGCGCCGCCCGCCCGGCCGAGGGCGACCTGTTCGGCCGCAAGCTCGCCGATGTGGTCTGGCGGTTCTACGCCGCGCCCGGCTACTTTAAGGCGCATGGCAAGCCGCGCGCCCTGCGCGACCTCGACAAGCACGACGTCATCGGCTGGGGCGAAGCGACGCAGCCGACCAAGGCCGCCGCCTGGCTGGCGAAGCATTCGACCAAGACGCCAGTGAGCTACCGCACCGGCAGCCTGGTCAACCAGATGCTGGCAGCCAAGGCCGGCATCGGGCTGGCGCTGCTGCCGACCTATCTCGGCGGCAATCAAGCCGGGCTTGCGCCGGTCATGCCGCCTTTGGCCGATCTGCGCACCGAACTGTGGCTGGTCACCCACCGCTCGCTCAAGGACACCGCCCGCATCCGCGCTTTCATGGAGATCGTCGGCGACGGCGTGAAAAAGCGGCTCGCCGCCGCCACCCGCGGCTAGCGTCAGCGCGTTAACCCCCCGCTAACCATAAACTGGGCAAAGTTTGCCGGGTGCGTGTGCCCGTTTTCTTGAGCCTGGTAGCCAATGACCGACATTTCAGCCGCCTCTTCCCCCGCGACCGGCGGCTTCAAGATCCCCAGCCTTGGCGCGATGGGCGAAGCTGTGCGCAAGGGCGACATGGGGCTCGCCATCGGCGTCCTCGTCATTCTCGTCATCCTGATCCTGCCGCTGCCGCCGGTCCTGCTCGACCTGGCGCTGGCGATTTCGATCATCCTGTCGATCCTGATCCTGATGACGGCTTTGTTCATTCACACGCCGCTGGAATTCTCCGCCTTCCCGACCGTGCTGCTGATCGCCACCATGCTGCGGCTGGCGCTCAACCTCGCCTCCACGCGACTCATTTTGTCGCACGGTCATGAAGGCGGCGCCGCTGCCGGCCACGTCATTGAGGCGTTTGGCAATTTCGTGATGAGCGGCAATTTCGTCATCGGCATTATCGTCTTCACGATCCTGGTCATCGTCAATTTCGTCGTCATCACCAAGGGCTCCGGCCGCATCGCCGAAGTCGCGGCGCGCTTCCACCTCGACGCCATGCCGGGCAAGCAAATGGCGATCGATGCCGACATGTCGGCCGGCCTGATCGACGAGAACGAAGCCCGCGCCCGCCGCAAGACTCTGGAAGCCGAAGGCGGCTTCTTCGGCGCCATGGACGGCGCCTCCAAATTCGTGCGCGGCGACGCCATCGCCGGCCTGCTCGTCGTCTTCATCAATGTCATCGGCGGCATGATCATCGGCATGGCCCAGCAGGGCATGCCGTTCGCCGACGCGGCGCGCACCTACACGCTGCTGACCGTCGGCGACGGCCTGGTGACGCAGATGCCGGCGCTGATCGTCTCGACCGCCGCCGGCCTGCTTGTCTCCAAGGCCGGCATCTCCGGCTCCGCCGACAAGGCGATGATGAAGCAGCTCTCCGGTTATCCGAAGGCGCTCGGCATGTCGGGCGGCGTCATGCTGATCATCGCGTTGTTGCCGGGCATTCCGTTCCTGCCGTTCTTTTTCCTCGGCGGCGGCGCTTCGCTCTTGGCCTTCTACGCCAACAAGCGCGCCAAGGCCGTCGTCGCCGATGAAGCGACCAAGGCGGCGACCGAAACCAAGGCCGCCGAAGCCGTCGATGAGCCGATCTCGACCGCGCTCAAGATCGACGACCTCAAGGTTGAACTCGGCTATGCGCTGCTGCCTTTGGTGAATTCGCCGGACGGCAGCGACCGCCTGACCGAACAGATCAAGGCGCTGCGCCGTTCGCTCGCCGGCGAGATGGGCTTCGTCATGCCGGCGGTGCGCATCCTCGACAACGTCAATCTCGAGTCCAACACCTACGTCATCAAGATCAAGGAAGTCGAAGCCGGCTCCGGCAAGATCTGGGCCGGGCAGTACATGGTCATGGATCCGTCCGGCGGCCAGGTGAACCTGCCCGGCACGCACACCACCGAACCGACCTTCGGCCTGCCGGCCACCTGGGTCGACGCCAGCATCAAGGAAGAAGCGGCGATGCAGGGTCTCACCGTGGTCGATGCCGCCACCGTGCTATCGACGCATCTGACCGAAATTCTCAAGAACAACGTATCGGACCTGCTGTCCTACGGCGAAGTCACCAAGCTGCTCAAGGATCTGCCGAAAGAACAGGCCGAACTGCTCAAGGACCTGGTGCCGACGCTCATCACCACGTCGGGCATCCAGCGCGTGCTGCAAATCCTGCTCGCCGAGCGCGTCTCGATCCGCGATCTCTCGACCATTCTCGAAGGCATCGCCGAAGGCGCCGGCGGTACGCGCAACCCGCTCACTCTGGCCGAGCATGTACGCGCCCGCATCTCGCGGCAGATCTGCGCGCAGTATACCAGCCACAACGGCTATCTGCCGCTCATCGCCATGTCGGCGAAGTGGGAGCAGGCCTTCGCCGAGTCGATCGTCGGCCAGGGCGACGACCGCCATCTGGCGATGCAGCCGTCCAAACTGTCGGAGTTCATCACTCTGGTGCGCGAGAAGTTCGAAACCGCGGCGCGCGAAGGCGAAGCCCCGGTGCTGGTCACCTCGGCCTCGATCCGCCCCTTCGTGCGCGGCATCGTCGAGCGCTTCCGTGCGCAAACGCCGGTGATCTCGCAGAGCGAGATTCATCCGCGGGCAAGGTTAAAGACGGTGGGGAGTATTTAGCGCGACGGCACTTCACGCAGCGCAATACCTGTCTTGTTTTTGACCCATCTCAATAGAGACCGGCAGCCGTCAGCTACCTACACCTATACAATCGTGGCGTCACCACGCGCCCGTCGGCCCGGCCGGTCCAGAGAGGTATCCCATGCTTGAATACGATGTAGTCGCGCGGCGCATCGATTCACATGGCAGCGTAGCCCAGTGTAAAGGGGCCGAGATCGCTTTAGACACCGACATCAACGGCCGCGCCGACGCCTTCAATCCGGCGGAACTGTTTCTGGCCGCGATTGCCGCCTGCATGATCAAGGGTATCGAACGGGTCGCGCCGATGCTCAAGTTCCATTTCCGTGGCGTCGAAGTCCGGCTTCATGGCGTTCGTCAGGACAGCCCGCCCTTCATGGCGTCGATCACTTATGATCTCATCGTCGATACAGATGAAGACGATCGGCGCCTCGAATTGCTGCACCAGAATGTTCGAAAATACGGGACGATCTCGAACACGGTCGCCGCGGCAACGAAGCTCGACGGGCGGATCATACGGCGCCCTTCGTAAAACCTTGATTGAGAGTGACGATGGCCGCTGACAAACTGGCGCTCGACCTGACGCTCGTGCTGCCGCACATCCCCGACGAGCGGGATTCCTGCGTCGAGCGGCTGATTTCTCTACTCAAAGGCCAGAACATCGATCGGGCACACGTCGTTCACGAGGACGGCAAAGCGCGGCTCTGCCTGCACTACGATTCCGACCGCATAGGGTTAGCGGAGGTCCGCCAACTGGTCACCTCAGCCGGCGCCGCGATCGACAAGCGCTATGTGCATGAAAGCCTTCGCATCGAAGGCATGGACTGCCCGACCTGCGCCAATGTCATAGAGCACGCCCTTGGCCGCCTCGAAGGCGTGCTCGAGGCCAAGGTGAGCTACGCGGCCGAGCGGCTGCGCCTGGAATATGACAGCGAACGAACGTCGCACCGGGCGGTGAAGCGCCGCATCGAAGCACTGGGCTATCACGTCTTCGCATTGGAAGCCGACGCCGGATGGTGGGTTGAGCATCGCGAACTGGTCTTCAGCATCACCGCCGGCGTGCTGCTGCTTGGCGGCTGGCTCGGCGGACTCGCGGGCGCGCCGTACTCGGTATCTCTGGGTCTCTATCTTGCCGCCTATGCATTCGGCGGCTTCTTCACCGTGCGCGACGCGGTGCAGAGCCTGTGGGCGAAGCGGTTCGATATCGACACCCTGATGCTGGTCGCGGCTGTGGGAGCGGCGATCCTGGGGGAATGGGCCGAAGGCGCCCTGCTGCTGTTCCTATTCAGCCTCGGCCACGCCCTTGAGCATTCGGCGATGGACCGGGCGCGCCACGCGATCGAAGCGCTGGCCGATCTAGCGCCGAAGACGGCGCTGGTGCGCCGCGATGGCACGGAAATCGAAGTCCCGGTCGCGGAATTGCTGCGCGGCGACATCGTCATCGTCAAGCCTGGCCAGCGCCTGCCGGCCGACGGCAAAGTCACCGAGGGAAACTCCGCGGTCGATCAATCGCCGGTCACCGGCGAGTCGGTTCCGGTGGACAAGAGTCGCGATGACGTCGTCTTCGCGGGCACCGTCAATGGCGACGGCGTTCTGCTGGTCGAAGTCACCAAGCTCGCCACGGAAAGTACGCTGGCGCGCATGGTGCGGCTGGTCTCCGACGCACAGACCCAGAAATCGCCGACCCAGAATTTGACCGACCGTATCGAGCGCGTCTTTGTGCCGGTCGTGTTGATCGGCGCCGGTCTCCTGATCGCGGTGCCGCCGCTGGTCGGCTTCCCCTTTACCGAGGCCTTCTATCGCGCGATGGCGGTGCTGGTGGCGGCTTCGCCCTGCGCGCTGGCTATCGGCACGCCGGCGGCGGTGCTTTCGGCCGTGGCCCGCGCCGCGCAACTCGGCGTCCTGATCAAAGGCGGCGCCCATCTGGAAAATCTTGGCCGGTTGGCCGCCATCGCCTTCGACAAGACCGGCACCATCACTGAAGGCAAGCCGCGTCTCACCGACATCGTCGCCTTCGACGCCACGGAGAACGACGTTCTTGCGCTGGCAGCCGCACTGGAGAGCCGCAGCGGCCATCCATTGGCGCAGGCCATCGTCGCTGCGGCTCGCGAGCGTGGGCTGGGCTGGGACGAGCCCGCGGACATTGAAGCGGTGAACGGCAAGGGCATACGCGCAACCCTTGGCGCGCGACGCATCGAGATCGGCAACTTAAAGCTTTTCGCAGGCGAAGCGGTCGACGCGGCAGCGGCGGCGCAAGTCGAGCGGCTGGAATCCGCCGGGCGCACGACCATGCTGGTCCGCGCGGATGGACGTTTCATCGGCGTCGTCGGACTGATGGACACCCCGCGGGCCGGCGTATCGGCTGTTTTGGCGGAACTGCGAGCGTTGGGCATCATCAAGACAGTGATGTTGACGGGGGACAACGAGCGCGTCGCTCGTGCGGTGGCGCAGACGGTCGATCTGGAAGACGTTCACGCCAGCCTGTTGCCCGAGGACAAGATCGCCGCTGTGGCCGATCTCGTAAAGGCATATGGCCAGGCGGCCATGGTCGGCGACGGCGCCAATGACGGGCCGGCGCTCGCCCGCGCCACGGTTGGCATCGCCATGGGTGGCGCCGGCACCGACGTGGCGCTGGAAGCCGCGGATGTCGTGTTGATGGGCGACGATCTCGGCAAACTGCCATTCGCCGTCGGCTTGGGCCGCGCGGCGCGAACGATCATCCGCCAGAATCTGTTCATCGCCCTCGGCGCCGTTGCGCTGCTGGTTCCGGCAACTTTGTTCGGCTGGGCCGGCCTCGGCGTCGCCGTGCTGATTCACGAAGGCTCGACGCTTGTCGTCGTATTCAATGCGCTGCGACTGCTGACTTACTCCACTTCGCCGGCACCGTCCGCTTCACAGCCGAATTCACACTAGTTTCGTTAAGCAGAAGGCGTGGAAGCCGCTGCTTTTTGCGCTTCAAATTGCGAATAGGCCTCGAACGCATGATTGGCGTACATGGCCGATGGGCCGGCCCCCATATAAATAACCATGCCAAGAACCTCCGCGACTTCGTCACGGGAAGCGCCGTGCTCGAAGGCGGCCTTGACGTGAAACGCGATGCAGTCATCGCAACGCACGGCGACGGAGATGGCGAGTGCAATGAGTTCCTTGGTCTTGCCGTCGAGCGCCTTTCCCGCAAGCGCCGCCTGGGCGAGACCGGCAAAAGCCTTCATGGCTTCGGGAGCGCCGCCGCGAAGATTGCGCAACGACCCGCTCAGTTCCTTAACGAGATCCGGCCAATCCTGCATCGCGTAAGCTCCACCTTCGCCGGCAGTTGCTTTGCCGGGACCGCACACCGAGAGTGACCTTGTTAAGTCCCAAACGAGCCTGCGCCGTTGACATGCATCAACGCGCTCTCGGCCACGGCGCCGGTCACCTCGGCGGCATCCACCTGCGCGGATTGTCAGGAAGCAGCGCCGGCGCCAATCGGCACCTCAATACCAATATCCAGAGCCCCTGACGAAATGTTATGCTGAAATCACCGTGACTGGCGATAATCCGCGCTATCATGTAGGCTCGGTTTAAGCATATTCGCCGCCGCCCCTGTAAAACCACGAATTTGGGCCTATATAGAGACAACCCCATCATTCCTCCGGTCGCCCGGCGTTTTGGAGATTTAACACGTGAAACCATTCGACTTTTCCGCTCCGGCGGAGCTTTTCCCATCGCGCAACCGCAAGATTGCCAACAAGGTCCGTTATCGCCGTTTCGATACCGCCGCCGACGCCATTCGCTTCGCGGTCGAGGAACTGCCGGAGCCGCTGCTGCTCGGCGCCTATATCGAAATCCGGGAAACCCGGCTCGGCCACAAGGACATCCGTGCGCTCTACGATTGCGACAGCTATCCGCTGCCCAAGACCGTGGTTGCTGCGGCCGAAGAGACAGTGGCCTAATCCTCTGCGCCGAATACACCGAAACGCCGAAGTTTGACGCTTTTCGCCATTTCGTATATGGAAAGGCGTTGAAACTTTGGTTTTCGGTTATGCCTTGCTGACGTGCCCTTTTGGGCGCTGCCAATGCACCCCCCAAAACTCGGTGTTTCGATCGCACAGGCGAACAATCGCCTGCGCGCATCACACAAAGCAGCGCATAGCAAAAGGTGCCACGATGGCGACAGGTACGGTCAAGTTCTTCAATACCCAAAAGGGTTTCGGTTTCATCACCCCGAGCGACGGCTCCAAGGACGTGTTCGTGCACATCAGCGCCGTCGAGCGCGCCGGCATGAGCACGCTCAACGAAGGCCAGCGCCTGTCGTATGAAATCGTTACCGAGCGCGGCAAGCAGGCCGCCGCCAACCTGCAGAACGCCTAAGACCGGCGCCTTCAGTTTCTCGACAAATCAGCGGGACGCCCGGCCTTCGCGCCGGGCGTTTTCGCGTTTCTTTAAAAGCCTGATCTCTTCAAGCAGCAGAATGCGAGCACGCCCATGACGCACAAATTCGCCAGCGGCCAGGATGTCTTTTACGAGCCGACATTCGGCAATGCGGCGGCGCGTGGGCAGTACAAGGTCGTGCGTCCGCTACCGGTCGAAAACGACAATCGGCTGTCCTATCGCATCAAGAGCCTGGCCGAGAATTTCGAGCGCATCGCCGAAGAGCACCAGCTCAGCGACGGCCAATAAGGCCGCGAGCTTTCAGACCCTTCTAATCGCAGCCGAATTGTCGCCCGCCCGTTTCCAGCGGCGCAGCGCCGAATCGCGCGCATTTCACGCCTTTTCACCGTTCCGTGATCCGCCCCTGCGGAACTGTCGCGGGGCCCCCACGTTATCCGCACGAACACTTGAACCTTTTCCTTGGCCGGCCCGACGTATGTCCGAGACCTTGGAGGATGCCATGAACTGGTCGATGTACACCGCCGATCGCACCACCCACCTCAAGATCGTGGTCGTCGGTCTTTGCGCCGCTCTGCTGATCGCCATCATCGGCATCTCGGCGCGCGAACTCAATCTCGGCGTCGACATCATGTCGGCGCAGGGTCCCGCTGTTTACAAGGCCGGTGGACCGGTCGTTTACACCGTGCGCGACGGCATCGTTATTCGTTAAGCGCCCACGGCCCTTTGCAGGGGCTGCGGCCGTGACTTTCTGGACCTCCCCCAAACTTGCGCGCCGGAATTATCCGGCGCGCTTTTTTTTCGATTTGGAGCATCGGTCCGGGCTGCGGCGAAAGATCGCGCGCAGCCGCTTGCATCGCCGCGCAAATGCCGCAGGGTGTTGGGATCTTAAACGAATCAACGCCCTGCAAAGCCAAACGCAAAAGCGAAGACATCTTATGCCCCGCCACGCCCTGACGAACGTCTTTCTCCCCGCCCTCGCACTTGTCATGCTGGCCACGCCGCAGGCCAGCGCGCCGGCTGTTGCGCAGAATGGCAACTACGAGGCGCGGCTGGCTGCTTATCTTGCGGCACGCCAGCCCTACGAGGAACAGGCCACCGCCTATTGGGACGCGGTCGCCGCCAAGCGCCGCATCCGCAACGAGAAGCGCCGCAACAACGTACCGGTGCTGCTGGAAGACTACGTGCTGGAGCAGCCGCCGATCTACAGCGGCCCGCCGCGGCCGGTCGATCCAAATGCGCCGCCGGGACCTGCGCCCGGCGAGCCGCCGCCGATCCCGCTGCTGGCCGATTTTCTGCGCAACGGCAAAGAGCATTTCGGCTTCGTGCCGGACCGCCCGGCGAGCGAACTCGAGTTCAAGCGCGCCTATGTCAAGGCGGCGCTCGCCGCCGGGCTGACCCGCGAGCAGATCGTCGGCATTTATATTTTCGAGACCGGCGGCAACGGCACTTACGACACGCAGTCCGGCGTGACGCCGACGCGGCCGAAAGCGATCTCGCCGGCGATCGGCTACAATCAACTGCTGTCGACCAACACCATTTCGATTTTCGCCGAGCACGGCGATGAGATTCTCAAAATCTTGCGCGCCAAGGCAAAGGCGCTGAACGGCCCAGCCAAACAGTCGATGGAACGCAAGATCGAAGCGGTCAAGCGCATGATCGCGCACAGCCGCACCGGGCCGCAACGCTGGGGCGACTGGGACAAGATGGCCAAGACCACCGCGCCCGGCATCGGCATTCATGCCGCCATTCTCGACCGCGATATCGGGCCGATACTGCAAGTGCAGAAGCTCGCCAACTCACTGCACTTCGCCCGCATGAAGGGCTACAAGACCCAACTCAGCGCCGCCGAACTCGAACTGATGAACCTGACCGGCGACTCGACCGGACTCGACATGGTGATGATGCCGCACAACTTCCGCGCCCGCGTGCCGACGGCGAATTTCTTTCAGCAGCGCGGCTATGACCGCAACCCGGTCGCGCGCCGTACCGGCGTGGTGGCGAAACTGATTGCCGACATGGAAAACCAGATGGCGCGCGGCGCGCAGAACCCGGGCGCGAAAGAACTGGCGGCGGCGTTTTAGCGCCAGCCGCCGTCTCGTTCGCGCACTTCAATCCAGCAACAGCCGCGGCAGCCAGATCGAAATCGCCGGAATGTATGTCACCATCATCAGCACGATGAACATGGCGACATAGAACGGCCAGATCTTGCGCGTGACTTCCTCGATCGACAGTTTGGCAACCGCGCATCCCACAAACAATACCGAACCGACCGGCGGCGTAACCAGGCCCATGCCGAGATTGACCAGCATGATGATGCCGAAATGGACCGGGTCGACGCCGAAGGTCTGCACCACGGGCAACAGGATCGGCGTGCAGATCAGGATCAGCGGCGCCATGTCCATCAACGTGCCGAGAGCCAGCAACAGCATATTGATCAGGAACAGGATGACATATTTGTTGTCGGATACGGTGAGGAAGAAGCCCGTCACCTTCGCCGGCAACTGCATCAGCGCCATGATGTAGCCAAAGCTCGACGCGAACGCGATCAGCATCATCACCAGGCCGACCGTCTTCATCGTCCGGTGCACGAGCAGATGCAGGTCGCGCCAGCGATAGTCGCGGTAGACGAACATGGTGACGAGGAAGGCCCAGACGCAGGCGACAGCGGCGGCTTCGGTCGCGGTGAAGATGCCGCCGAGAATGCCGCCGGTAATGATGACCATCGTCATCAGGCCCCACAGCGCCTCGCCCGCCGCCTTGATGGCCTCACGGAACGGAACGACCTCACCCTTTGGATAATTCTCCCTGTAGGAGATGATCATCACGAGAATGGCGAGCGACAAACCAAGCAGCAGTCCCGGCAGAAACCCTGCCACCAGTAGATGGCCGATCGACACCGAACCGCCGACCGCCAGCGAATAGATCACCGCATTATGGCTTGGCGGAATGAGGATCGCCTGCACCGATCCGCAGATCGTCACGTTGGTCGCGAACACACGCGGGTAGCCGGCTTTTTCCATCTGCGGGATCATCACCGAGCCGATCGACGATGTGTCGGCGACCGACGAACCGGAAATGCAGCCGAACAGGCTCGACGCACAGATGTTGACCAGCGCCAGGCCGCCGCGAACGAAACCGACCAACACACTGGCAAATGCGATCAGGCGGCGCGCCATGCCGCCTTCCGCCATAATGGCGCCGGCCAGCACAAAGAACGGAATGGCCAGCAACGAGAATTTGTTGATGCCGTCCGATATCTTGAGCATCACGGCTTCAAGCGGAATATCGATCCACATCGCACCGACAAGCGCCGCGGCGCCGAGGGCATAGGCCACCGGCACGCCGATCGCAATCAGCAGGAACAGGCTTCCAAGAAGGAACAGTGCGTCCACAAATGCTCTCCCGCTTAATCGGCGCTGACAGGTTCACAATGAACAATCGAGTCTCTGCCCGGTGGACCGATCCAGACTTGCTCGATGACAAAAAGCAGCGTGATGAAGCCGCCCACAGGAATCGGCAGATAAGTGAGGCCAACCGAGAGGAAAGGAAATTCCGCGATCGTGTTGTCCCAAGTCACCTCGACCAGCCGGATGCCCCAGACGATGGCAAACACGCTTATAGCCGCCATGATTGCGTCTCGCAGATAGCGGAGGGGCTGCCCCCACCGCGACGGCATGGCGTCGACCACCATGGTCACCGCGATGTGAACACCGCCCCGGTAACATGCAGCGCCGGCGATGAAGGTAAACAGGATGACCAGAAGAACCGAGAGCGGTTCCGGCCATGCCGAGGCGCTGTTGAGGACGTACCGGGTGAACACACCATAAGGAATAATCAACGTGACGACGACGAGGCAGAGCCCCCCGATGGCCGCGCAGATGAAGTACAGGGCCTCCATCAGTCGAACGTATTGAGCCTTCATTCCGCTCCCCTTCCCCCAAGTGTGAGGGCCGGCGCGACCCCCACTCGGGGAACGGCCGGCCCTTTCACTTTCTCTATCCTGCGTCGCTTACTTGACGGCCTGCACGCGTTCGATGAACGACTGCAGCGGCTTCGCATGCTTCTCGTAGACCGCCTTCTTCACCGCGGCGGCCATCGGAGCGTTGTCGACTTTGACGATTGTGACGCCATTGGCCTTCATGTCGGCGATGGATTTCTTTTCCATGTCGCCCCACAGCGCCCACTGCTCGGCCTGCGCTTCCTTGGCGGCCTTCATGATCAGGGCCTGGTCTTCCTTGGACAGCGTCAGCCAGGTCTTCTTCGAGAACACCAGAATTTCCGGAATGATCAGGTGCTGGGTCATCGAATAGTACTTCGCATAGCGATAGTGCTGACCCGAATTGTAGCTCGGCTCGTTGTTTTCCGCGCCGTCGACGACGCCGGTCTGAAGTGCGTTGATGAGCTGGTCGTAACCCATCGCC
>CAMBQQ010000029.1 GCA_945870035.1 Rhizobium sp. Q54
ATCGCCTTTCGCCGATAGTGCCGCCAGCCGATTATCCGCATCGAAAAATCCGAGCTGCCCCATCGTCAGTCTCCTAGAATCATGCCGTCAGGGCAGCAGACTCGCACGGGGCCGAGGGGCATGCTATTTTTCGAGGTGCCCATAAGAGATTTCAGCTCATGGACGAGAAGGAACGCTACGACCTCGGCATGGCCAAGCGACGCAAGGTGCTGGGCGCCGCCTGGGTCGACAAGGCCAAAGCCAATATGACTCCTTTCAACGAGGAGTTTCAGAACTTCATCACCCGCGGCGCCTGGGGCGAAGTCTGGACGCGACCGCATTACGACGAGCGCACCCGCCGCATTCTAGTCATCGGTTCGATGATCGCGCTCGGCCATTGGGACGAGTTCGTGCTGCATGTGCGCGCCGCGCTCGTCGAAGGCGGCTTCTCGCAGGACGACATCAAGGAAATCATTTTACAGCAGGCGATTTATTGCGGCGTGCCGGCGGCCAATCATGCCTTCAAGGAGGCAGCGGCGGTCATCGAGGCCATCGCCAAAGAAAAGTAGCCCGTCCTTGCGGATGCGCTACTAAAACTTACAAGCGACTGAAGATTTAACGCCAGGGCGAGAACCAGCTCGCGCCCTGCGGCACGGCCGCGGCGGCGACCTGCGGCAGGCCGATGCGCCGCGCGTAGCTGCGCTCGACCATGCAAAGTGCGGTGCCGAGCGCGGCCAGCAAAAGCTGGAGCACCTGTTCGCGCACCAGGTCGGTGTTGTTCGACCAGATCGCCGGGCCGGCCGATGCAATGCTGACGGCAACAACCAGGATGAACCCGCCTTCGAGAATTTCGGTATTGGCTTTGCCGCCGGCGAGCGAACGCAGGCGATCGACCATGTGGATGGCGCAGAACGCCGCGACCGCCAGCTTCACGGTGCCGAAGAAAGCCGCGAGCTTGAGCAGCGCCATCGGCCCGAGCTGGAAATGGCTGCCGATGCCGAAGACGAACTGCGAACGCCAGACATCCTCAAGGCCGTAGGTCGGCGATGTCAGAACGCGAAGGGCGTCGAAACCCCAGAACAGGGTGAAGTAAAGCGCGATCGCGAGGATCATGGCAACGGTGGCGCCGGAAACTTTACGCATGTGATGCTCCCTGTTCAGGGTTACAGGCGTAGGCGTTTCAAATGCCAATTTCAAAAGAAACCAAAACTTTACCTTACCGGCTAACCGCGTTGCGCCCCGTTCACGCATTAACCACCGCAAGCGAGGACATGCGCAAACAGAAAGGCCCCGTCTCGCGACGGGGCCTTCTTTCATAAATCTCGACCTGACAGTTAGCGGCTCTGGTTCTGCTGGCCGCCTTGCTGGCCGCCACTCTGCTGACCGCCCTGTCCCGGGCGATCCTGCTGCTGCTGCTGGCCCGGCTTCTGTTGGCCGCCCTGCTGCTGCTGGCCCGGCTTCTGGTTCGGGTTGTTCTGATTCTGATTGTTCTGGTTCATTTCGTTTCCTTCCGAGTTTGCCTCGAAGGCTCTCTTCGAGGAGCCCGCCCGGATTGATAATGCGAGGCGTCGCCACTTCGTTCCTCCCCCGCCGCGCCTGGAAAATTCTGGAACTCCGCGCTGCACTGCGAGTTCCTTTGTTGACGAAAACAAGGACTGAGGAGAACATCATGGGACGCTATCTGTTGCTCTGGCTGGTCGGGATACCGTTGCCGATCCTGGCTTTGATCTGGATCTTCGGCGGCCTGCACTAACCCCCGCGCCCCGGGGCAGCGCGCTCCATTTCGACAACCGGCAGACCGACGTTTCGAAGCGTCAGTCTGCCGGTTGTGCGTTCGGGGGCCCGCCAAGCTTCGCCTAAAGAGGACGCAATATGCCGCAGCGATGACGTTGCCGCTGTCGCTACACCCTGTTAAGCATTTGAGCAGAGGGGACGTGAAGACCGGCTGCCGGGCCGGGCTTCCGTAAAGAGAGCGGGCGTAAGCATGGAAGTGTTTCTCCAGCAGCTCATCAACGGCATTACGCTGGGTTCGATCTACGGGCTGATCGCCATCGGTTACACCATGGTGTTCGGCATTATCGGCATGGTCAATTTCGCCCATGGCGACGTCTTCATGGTCGCCGCCTTCGTCGCGCTGGTCGCCTTTCTCATCCTCACGACATGGCTAGGCGTTTCGTCGATCGCGGTAGCGCTGTTCATCGTGCTGATCGTCGCCATGCTATTTACCTCGCTGGTCAACTGGATCATCGAGCGGCTCGCCTACCGACCATTACGCGGCTCGTTCCGGCTGGCGCCGCTGATCTCGGCGATCGGCATGTCGATCTTCCTGTCGAATTTCGTCCAGGTCAGCCAGGGCCCGCGCAACAAAGCGATCCCGCCGATGGTGCAAGGCGATTTCGTGCTGCTGACGCACAACGATTACGCCGTCACGTTGTCGTTCAAGCAATTGATCATCTGGGGCGTCACCGCCGTGCTGCTCGCCTGCTTCTGGTATCTGGTCGCCAGGACCCGGCTCGGCCGCGCGCAACGGGCCTGCGAGCAGGACCAGAAAATGGCGGCTCTAGTCGGCGTCAATGTCGACCAGACCATCTCGATGACCTTCGTCATCGCCGCCGGTCTCGCCGCCGTCGCCGGCACCATGTACCTGATGTATTACGGCGTCGTCAGTTTCGCCGACGGCTTCGTGCCGGGCGTCAAGGCGTTCACCGCCGCGGTCCTCGGCGGCATCGGCTCGCTGCCCGGCGCGGTCATCGGCGGCCTCCTGATCGGCCTGATCGAGACCATGTGGTCGGCCTACTTCTCCATCGACTACAAGGACGTCGCCGCCTTCTCGGTGCTGGCCATTACCCTGATCTTCCTGCCGCAAGGCCTGTTCGGCCGGCCGGACGTCGAGAAGGTCTAAACGATGCGGGAAGGCGCAGCACCCGGCCGCATCGATACCGTCGCCGCCTTGCGCGACGCCGCCATTACCACTCTGCTCGCCTTCGGCCTGTTCCTGCCGCTGATCGGCTTTCAGACCGTCGTCAACATCCGCAACGAATTGGTCCTCGATACACGCTGGCCGCTGCTGTTCGGCATCGTCGCCGCCGTCGGCGTTACCCGGCTGGCCTATTCGTTCCTGTTCGTGCCATGGCTGGAGCGCTTCAAGGAACGGCCGATGGCGGTGACGCCGCCGGTGTGGCTCGGCCTCATTCGCGATTGGTTCACGCCCTTCGCCATCGGCTTCGTCATCGTCTACCCGGTGATCGTCATCGCCACGAGCGGCTGGGGCGGCGCGCTGAAATGGGTCGATAATTTCGGCATCCAGATCTTGATCTATGTAATGCTCGGCTGGGGCCTGAACATCGTCGTCGGCCTCGCCGGCCTGCTCGATCTTGGCTATGTCGCTTTCTACGCGGTCGGCGCCTACTCCTATGCGCTGCTCGCCAAAGAATTCGGCTTCTCGTTCTGGATTTTGCTGCCGCTGGCCGGCGTGATGTCGTCGTTCTGGGGCATCCTTCTCGGCTTTCCGGTCCTGCGCCTGCGCGGCGATTATCTTGCCATCGTCACGCTCGCCTTCGGCGAAATCATCCGCATCGTGCTCATCAACTGGGTCGATCTGACCAACGGCTATGCCGGCATCAGTGGTATTCCGCGCCCGAGCTTTTTCGGCCTCCCGTTCGACGCCAGCGACGAAGGCTTCGCCGCGACTTTCGGGCTGGAATTCTCACCGATCTACCGCACCATTTTCCTTTACTATCTGATCCTGGCCCTGGCTTTCCTCACCGCCTTCGTCACCGTTCGGCTGCGCCGCCTGCCGGTCGGCCGCGCCTGGGAGGCACTGCGCGAAGACGAAATCGCCTGCCGCTCGCTCGGCATCAACACGACAAACACCAAACTCACCGCCTTCGCCATCGGCGCAATGTTCGCCGGCTTCGCCGGCTCGTTCTTCGCCGCGCGGCAAGGCTTCATCTCGCCGGAGAGTTTCACGTTTCTGGAATCGGCGACGATCCTCGCCATCGTCGTGCTCGGCGGCATGGGCAGCCAGATCGGTGTTGCCGTCGCCGCCGTCGTCATGATCGGCGGCACCGAGATCATGCGCGAACTCGAATTCCTGAAGTATATTTTCGGCCCGTCTTTCGACCCGACGCAGTACCGCATGCTACTGTTCGGCTTCGCCATGGTGACCATCATGGTGCTGCGCCCGCGCGGCCTGGTGTCGACGCGCACGCCCTCGGTCTTCCTCAAGGAACGCAAAGCCATTCCCGCCGATATGGTCAAAGAGGGGCACGGCTAGCGCATGACCCCGAAAAGCGGCAACCAATCTTCCGACGAGGTCATGCACCGCCATGGCATGGGCGCCGCCGGCGACGTTCTGCTCCGCGTCGAGCATCTCACCATGCGCTTCGGCGGACTGGTCGCGGTCGATGACCTGTCGTTCGAAGCGCGGCAGGGCGAAATCACCGCACTGATCGGCCCGAACGGCGCCGGCAAGACCACCGTGTTCAACTGCATCACCGGCTTTTACAAGCCGAGCGAAGGCCGCATGGGCCTCTGTCACGGCGACGCCGCGATCTGGAGCGAACTGAACGCGCTGACCGAGAGCGGCAAGCGCGGCATCAGGAAAGACGGCAACGGCCTCTATCTGCTCGAGCGCATGCCCGATTACCTGGTCACGCAGGATGCGCGCGTCGCCCGCACCTTCCAGAACATCCGGCTGTTTCCCGGCATGACGGTGCTGGAAAACCTGCTGGTCGCTCAGCACAACTCCTTGATGCTGGCCTCGGGCTATACTCTGTTCGGCATCTTCGGCCTGCCTTCATACCGCCGCGCCGAACGCGCCTCGATCGATCGGGCGCGCGACTGGCTCGACCGCGTCGGCCTCATCCATCGCGCCGACGATCCGGCCGGCGACCTGCCCTATGGCGATCAGCGCCGTCTCGAAATCGCGCGCGCCATGTGCACCGATCCGGTGCTGTTGTGTCTTGACGAGCCGGCCGCAGGCCTCAACCCGCGCGAAAGCGCGCAGCTCAACGAATTGCTGCTCGGCATCGGCAACGACCACGGCATTTCCATCCTTTTGATCGAGCACGACATGTCGGTGGTGATGGAAATTTCCGACCACGTCATCGTGCTCGACTACGGCGTCAAGATCTCCGACGGCGCGCCGGACGCGGTGCGCAACGATCCGAAGGTGATCGCCGCCTATCTCGGCGTCGCCGATGATGAGGTCGAGAAGGTCGAAGCGGAGGTCGGGCTATGAGCGCGAGCCTCCTCTCCATCCGCGGCGTCAAGACCTATTACGGCCGCGTCATGGCGCTCAAGGGCGTCGATCTCGAGGTCAACGATGGCGAGATCGTCACCTTGATCGGCGCTAACGGCGCCGGCAAGTCGACGCTAATGATGACCGTGTGTGGCAATCCGCGCGCCCGCGAAGGCACCATCGAATTCGCCGGCCACGATATCACCCACCTGCCGACGCACGAAATCGCGCGGCTCAAGCTGGCGCAGTCGCCGGAAGGCCGCCGCATCTTCTCGCGCATGACGGTGCTCGAAAATCTGCAAATGGGCGCACTGGTCGCCGACCCGGCCGAGTTCGACCGCGACCTTGAACGAATGCTGACGTTGTTCCCGCGCCTCAAGCAGCGCATTGCCCAGCGCGGCGGCACACTGTCCGGCGGCGAACAGCAAATGCTGGCGATCGCCCGCGCGCTGATGGCGCGGCCGCGCCTGCTGCTGCTCGACGAGCCATCGCTCGGCCTGGCGCCGCTGATCGTCAAACAGATTTTCGACGCCATCCGCACGCTGAACCAGCAGGACGGCCTCACGGTTTTTCTGGTCGAGCAAAATGCCTACCATGCCCTCAAACTGGCCCACCGCGGCTATGTCATGATCAACGGCCTGATCACTTTGTCAGGCACCGGCCGCGAATTGCTGGAGCGGCCGGAGATCAAACATGCCTATCTGGAAGGTGGCGCATGATCCCGAAAAATGGGCACCGGTTTTCGGCCGGTATCATGCACAAAGCAGGGAGCGCCTGAGATGGACCCGGCCGCCCCCGGCGCCCTGAACACTTTCCTGCACTTCTTTTACGAGGAAGGCTCGTCGAGCATCTTCCTGCTGGTCACCATCATTTTCGGCGGCGGGGCGGCTTGGCTGTCCGGGCGCGCCATTGCCCAGACCTGGCGGCCGGCCTGGCAGGTCTTCGTCTATAGTCTGGTGCTAGCCTGCGCCGTTCGCTTCATGCATTTCAGCCTGTTCGGCGGCACGCTGTTGTCCGCGCACTATTATTTGATCGACAGCGCGGTCTGTATGGCCTTCGGATTCTTAGGCTTTCGGGCGGCGCGGGTGTCGCAGATGGTCAGCCACTATCGCTGGATCAACCAGGGGAACGGGCCTTTGCGCTGGCGTCGCCGTTCGCCCTGACATAACATTAGCGCCAGCTACTGAAACTGCCGGTTACAGTTGAAGGGGAAAACGGATGAAAAAAGTCACGACACTCGGTACGACACTCGGCCTCGCCTTGGGGCTCGCACTCGCAGTCACCGGAACCGCCTCCGCCCAGATCAAGATGGGCGTCGCCGGTCCGATCACCGGATCGAATGCCGCATTCGGCGCGCAGCTCAAGAACGGCGCCGAACAGGCGGTCAAGGACATCAACGCCGCCGGTGGCATCCTGGGTCAGCAGATTACGCTCCAGGTCGGCGACGACGTCGCCGATCCCAAGCAGGGCGTATCTGTCGCCAACAAGTTCGCCGGCGACGGCGTCAAGTTCGTCGTCGGTCATTTCAATTCCGGCGTCACCATGCCGACCAGCGAAGTCTATCAAGAGAATGGCATCCTCTCGATTACGCCCGCTTCAACCAATCCTCAGGTCACAGAGCGTAAGATGTGGAACATCTTCCGCACCTGCGGCCGTGACGATCAGCAGGGTGCGGTCGCCGGCGCCTACATCACAAAGCACTTCAAGGGTAAGAAGATCGCCGTCGTGCATGACAAGACGACCTATGGCAAAGGCCTCGCCGATGAAACCGTCAAAGCGATGGAAAAGGGCGGCATGAAAGCGGCGCTGTACGAAGGCATCAACGTCGGCGAAAAGGATTATTCGGCGCTGGTGTCGAAGATCAAATCGTCGGGTGCCGATCTCGTCTATTGGGGCGGCCTGCACACTGAAGGCGGCCTGATCATCCGCCAGATGCGCGACCAGGGCGTCAAGGCGCCGGTGATGGGTGGCGACGGCATCACCACCGACGAACTCGCCTCGATCGCGGGTCCCGGTGTCGAAGGCACTTTGATGACCTACGGCCCCGACGCGCGTGGCAACCCGGCCGCGAAGGATGCAGTGGCGAAATTCCGCGCCGCCAAGTTCGAGCCGGAAGCCTATACTTTGTACAGCTACGCGGTTGTTCAGATCATCAAGCAGGCCGCGGAAGCGGCCAAGTCGGTCGATCCCAAGAAGGTCGCCGAGAAGATGCACTCCGGCATGAAGTTCAAGACCGTGCTCGGCGACATCTCCTACGACAAGAAGGGCGACCGCACCAACCTCGACTACGTTATGTACATCTGGAAGAAGAACAAAGAGGGCAAGATCACCTACGTCGAATGCCCCGGCAACGATTGCTCGAAGGCGATGTAACCTTCAACGCAGCGATCGTCTCAATAAAGCGAAGCCCGGCAGCAATGCCGGGCTTTTCTTTTTGGGGAAAGCCTGCGCTCTACCCGATCCGCCCCAGCACCGGAAACATCTCCAAAAGCCAGAAGCTCATGGTGTTGATACTGCCGGTGAGAAACGCGATGCCGGTCAGCACCAGCAGCGCGCCCATGATCTGCTCGACCCGGCGCAGATGTTTCTTGAAGCGCGCCAGAAACGCCGCGAACGGTTCGATGGCAAACGCCGCCGCCATGAACGGAATGCCGAGGCCGAGCGAATAGACTGCCAGCAGGCTCGCGCCTTTGGTCACCGTCTGTTCGGACGCGGCAACGGCGAGAATGGCGGCGAGGATCGGTCCGATGCACGGCGTCCAGCCAAAGGCAAAAGCCAGCCCCATCACATAGGCCCCCCACAGGCCGACCGGCTTGGCGACCTCGACGCGCTTCTGCCGGTAGAGCCACGAAATCCGGGTGAGCCCGAGAAAGTGCAGCCCCATGATGATAATCAGAATGCCGGCGATCGTCGCCAGCGGTCCTGAATAGGCGCGGATCAGCGAGCCGAAAACGCTGGCGCTCGCTCCCAACGCAACGAAGACGGTGGAAAAGCCGAGCACGAAAAGCGCCGACGCGATCACGGTCTCACGCTTGACCTGCGGCTCCGGCTCCTTGTCGGCGAAGCGCTCAAGCGATGTGCCCGCCAGGTACACCAGATAAGGCGGTACCAGCGGCAACACACATGGTGAGAGGAAGGAGATCAGCCCTGCTAACAGGGCCGCCAGATATGAGACTTCGCCATGCATGGCGGCTACATGCGCCGCAAGGGGGCGTCTGGCAAGCGCATCACGCAAGACGTCGCCAAGTTGTGAACGGCGATCAACACCTGAGCGCTATATCGAAGCGCTGAATTGACGCAGCGGCAGTGACGGCAACTTCGGCGCCGGCACCGCATCCACCACCCAATGGGCAGCCGATTGCAGCAACGACGGAATACGCCGCATGTCGGAGGCCAGTTCGCGCAGCCGCGAGCGCACCGGGCCGTCGGTCAGGCGCGGCTGCGCCAGTTGTACCGCCTGCGGCACCGCCGATTGCGCCAATTGCAACGGTTCAGCCACCGCCTGATCGCGCACCACCGCGCGCGCCGGCGCGGCGCGCTCAGGCGTGCGCAACGCCACGGTCCTGGCCTCGGCAGCAGACAAGGCTTTTGTCGGCTCGACCGCGGCGATATCGGCTTGGCGCCGGGCTTCGCCCTGCGCCGCCAGCCGCATGCGGGCGATGTCGCTGTCGGCCGCCGCATTGGCAAGCCGGCGCGCCTCATCGCCGCTGGCAACATACTCGGCGATCAACGCATGCTCGTCGCGCAGCATCTGCATCTTGGCTTCACCTGCAACGCTGGCGGCCGGTGAGCGCATTACCGCTTCATAGGCCACGAGGCTGGAGGCGACGACAACGGCGATGCCCGCCGCCGCCAAGATGCTTACCTTGGCGCGCAGCAAACGTGACGATAAAAAACCAGGCTTTGACCGCATCATGGAAGACCCCGTTACCGCAAATAATCCCCGCACCCATCCACCAAGGTTTCCGGGCGGAAACAGGGCGCAATTGCGGATTTCGCGGTCAGATTAAGGCACCCTTGACCGAATCCGTGCGATGGCATCCTTCGCATAGGATCCGCTGGCCTGATGCATCATTCGCCCTTTGTGAGCTTCCGGAGAGAGACGTGGCACAAAATCTGATTACCGATGTCCCGGGCCTCAAGGTCGGCCACGCCGGCGACGCCAAGCTCGGCTCCGGCACGACAGTCGTCATGTTCGACAAACCGGCAATTGCCAGCGTCGATGTGCGCGGCGGCGGGCCCGGTACGCGCGAGACCGCGCTGCTCGACCCGGCGCAAACGGTGGACGGCATCGACGCCATCGTTTTGTCCGGTGGTTCGGCTTACGGCTTGGACGCCGCCTCCGGCGTACAGGCTTACCTGCGCGAGCAGGGCCGCGGCTTCAAGGTGCGCGACGCTTTGGTGCCGATCGTGCCCGGCGCGATCCTTTTCGATCTGCTGTCGGGCGGCAACAAGAAGTGGGGCCGCTATCCGCCCTATCGCGAGCTTGGCTACAAGGCCGCGAAGTCTGCGATCAGCGACTGCGCGCTCGGCAGCGTCGGCGCCGGGGTTGGCGCCACCACGGTCAATCTCAAAGGCGGCATCGGTTCGGCCTCGGCGAAAACCTCAGGCGGACTGACCGTCGGCGTGCTGGTCGCCGTCAATGCCGCGGGCTCCGTCACCGTCGGCGACAGCCCGCATTTCTGGGCGGCGCCGTTCGAGCAAGGCAACGAGTTCGGCGGCTACGGCCTGCCCGGCCAGTTCGGCGCCGACGCTTTCGAGATGCGCACCAAAGGCGGCCCGGGACAGGCGACGACGCTTGCCGTCATCGCCACCGACGCGAGGCTCAACAAGGCGCAGTGCAAACGCCTCGCGGTGATGGCGCAAACCGGCATGGCGCGCGCGATCTATCCGGTGCATACGCCGCTCGACGGCGACATGGTCTTTGCCGCCTCGGTCGGCGACAAGAAGCTGGCCGATCCGATCTTCGCCCTCACCGAACTCGGCACCGTGGCCGCCAATGTGCTGGCGCGCGCCATTGCGCGCGCCGTCTATTCGGCGAAGGCGCTCAACTTCCCGGTGGCGCTGGCGAGTTGGCAAGACTGGCACGGCTAAGACTGGCGACCGAACGAACGCGGCGCTAGCGCGTTGTTCGTTCATGCCATCGAGCGTTATTTCGTCCATCGACTATGAAAACGTGCACAGCCGCCTGACCGTGACCTTCACGACCGGGCGGGTGTACGAATATTACATGGTGCCGGCCGCCGTCGCCTCGGCGTTCAAGAATGCGTTCTCGAAAGGCACGTTTTTCAACAAGCGCATCCGCGACAAATATGTTTGCCGCGAGATATCGAAAGCTGGGTAAAAAGCCGCTAGAGAAACCGCTCCGCCGCATAAGGGGCCGGATCGCAGAATGGCAGTTCGCCCACCATCATTTCGCCGAGTAGCCGGCCTGTCGCGGGGCCAAGCGTCAGCCCCCCATGGGCGTGACCGATGGCGAGCCACAAGCCCTTCTGCCCCGGCGCCCGCCCGATCACCGGCCGCGAATCGGGAAAGCACGGACGCGCGCCCAGCCAGGTCTTGTCGTCGGCGCGTTCGCCGAGCCGGTAGAGTTCGTCCAAGCGCGGCATCAGCCGGTCGAACTGCACGGGCGTCGGCGCCGCATCGCGCGCCGCGAATTCCGCGCCGGTCGTCAACCTGATGCCCTGCTCCATCGGCGTAATCAAATAACCTGCGGCGACATCGATGACCGGCCGCGACAGCGGCGCGCTGCTTTCGGTTTTGTAGTGCCGGTGATAGCCGCGCTTAAACCCGAACGGCAGTTTGATGCCGAGCGGCTCCAGCAGATCCGGTGACCACGGTCCGAGGGCAACAATCGCCTCCGACGTATCGAGCGGCCCCTGTTCGGTATCAACGCGCCAGCCATGGCCGGACCGGTGCAGCGAGCGTGCATCGCCTTTCAGCGTGACGCCGCCGAGCGCAGAAAAACGCGCCGCATAAGCGCGCGTCACCGCCAGCGGATTGCTCAGGCTCACAACATTCGGCCAAAACACCGCGTGTTTGAACACTGGATTGAGCGACGGCTCCAGGACGCGGGCGCCGTCGGGATCGAGCACCTCGAACGGCAAGCCGAATTCGCGCGCCAGCTCAAGCTCCGGCTGCAAGGCGGCAAATCCCTGCGCGCCGCGATACAGTTTCATCCAGCCAGTCTTGCGCATATAGCGCGCGGCGCCAGATTCCTGCGCCAAGGTTTCGTGCTCAGGGATCGCGCGGGCAAACAGCGGCCGGTTCAGCCGCGCCGTCTCAAGAATGCGGTCGGCGCGCGAGGCAGCGCGGAACTTCAGCAGCCACGGCGCTACCTTCGGCAAGAAGCTGACATGATAATTGGCGTCGCTCGCCTGCTTGAAGGCGACGCGCATCAGCGCCGTCAGACTATTCGGAAAGGCCGGCGGAAAGGTGGTCGAGCCTTCGATGGCGCCGGAATTGCCGTAAGATGTTTCCTCGCCAATAGGCCCGCGATCGATCAGCGCCACGCTCATGCCGCGCCGGGCCAGTTGCAGCGCGATCGAGGTGCCGACAATGCCGGCGCCGAGAACGATTGCATCGGTACGAGCCATGGCCGCCAGTCCTCATTCCAATTTGGCCAGCCTGCAATATTTGCAGGCGAGGCGCGCCGCCCTCTCTATGGATCATCGCCATTGAAGGCGCTATCAAGGCGCCCCAAAGTTGCCCAAGACCTTGCCTGCCTAAGACCTTGCCTGACTAAGACCTTGCCTGACTAAGACCTTGCCTGCCTAAGACTTTGCTGCCGGAGACAATCTGCAATGAATATCCTGAACCTGCCAGTGGCCGCACTTGCCTGGCTCGGCCGGCAAGGCACACGCGCGCTGGCGGCATCGATTTTCCTCGGCCTCGCCGTGCCGCAACTGGCGGCCAGCGTCAAACCCTTTCTGGGTCTGACGGTCTTCGTGCTATTGCTGTTTTCCTACTTACGCACCGACCCGCGCGCGTTCAGCCGTGTCGTCAAGGCGCCCGGCCCGGCGATCGCGGCGTCGCTCTGGGTGATGGTGGCGGTGCCGCTGCTGCTAGGCTTGGTCTATGCCTATGCAGGCATCCGCGAGAGCCTGCCCGCGCTCTACACCATCATGATCCTGCAACTGGCCATCGCGCCGATCACTTCGTCGGCAGCCTTCGCCGCGCTGATGGGACTCGACGTCGCGCTGTCGCTGTTCGCGCTAATCCTGTGCAACGTCTTGTCGCCGATCACCACCGTCGCGTTCAGCTATATGTTTCTCGGCACCTCGCTGATTTCGCCGCTCGAACTTGGCGCCAAGCTCTTGTTCTTTTTCGCCGGCGCCGGCGCCACCGCCTGGCTCATCCGCCGCGTTGCAGGGCAAAACTGGATCGAAGAAAAAGCGGATTTGCTCGACGGCCTCAATGTGATTGCCATCTTCATCTTCGCCATCGCCGCGATGGACGGCGTGCCGCGCATCGTCATGGCCGATCCGCTGTTCGCGCTCGGCCTGTTCGGATTCGTCGTGGCGCTGACGGTGACGCTGATCGGCCTGAGCGCAATCGTCTTCATGCGCGCCGGGCTGGATCGGGGCCTGGTGATCGGCCTGCTCGCCGGCTTCCGCAATCTCGGCGTGGTCATGGCGGCGCTCGGCGCGTCGCTGCCGGAAATGGCCTGGTTCTATTTCGCGCTGGCGCAGTTTCCGATCTATCTGTTGCCATCGCTACTGAAACCACTGGCGACGCGGTTCCGCAAGCCGGCATAATCGGAAGCGGTCACGATCAGGCGATCGCCGACATTGTCGAGGTCGCCACCTTGAGCACCTGCGATTGCAGATTGATCAACTGCTCGAGCAGATGGGCGGCGTGTTTGTTGAGCGTGCTTTGCGCTGTGCTATCGGCGGCATCGCTGCTGGTCGTGTCGCTTACCGTCTCAATGGCTGCGGCCTCAGCAGCACTCTCGACGTGATGATGACGATGCCCGCCGCGATCCGCCTTGCCCAGTTCTGCCGCGCTGACAGCGCCATCGCTGTCGCCGTCGATCTTGGCGAACACTGCGTCGGCCACGGCACTGTCGGCGCCGGCCTTCTCGGCAGCAGCGCCGAACTCGGTCTTGCTGATCGTGCCGTCGCCATCGGCGTCGAGCTTGGCGAACAATTTGGCCGACGGACTGTCCGTCTCGCTTTGCGCTGACAGCAGCGCAGCCATGGTCTCGGCGCTGAAGGATTGGCAATGGCCCGCCTTGGCCGGTGCGGCCGTTGTGGCGCTCGTTTGCGCCGGCGCTTCATCGTTGCCGGAAATCGCCTGCATCAGCATGGAAAGGGGATCGGTCGCAGACGTCTTCTTCGCGTCCTTGGCGCCGCCCTGCTGAAGCAGCGACTGCAAATAGGACAGCGTACTCGCCGATGATGCGCCTACGGTGGACATTGACTGGTTACTCCTGATACCCGCCGGACAAACGACGGCCATTGCACCCGCGCCACAGGCTGCAAGAGCCGCGCCAGCCGCGGTCGGGTCAAAAACCCGCGTCCCACTTGAAGTTTTCCACAAAGGCGTGGCGGGCGGCGGGGACGGAAATCGCGCGAGCGGCAATTCTTGCCGGTACATTCTGCCGAGGGCGGGTGCCGATGCCGCCTTCGCGTTGCCCCCCGTCCCCCGCCGTGTTACGCGAACGGCGATTTTAGCGCCCAATTTCGTCTCGAGACCATCGTTCTGGAGCCCGTTGAATGCCCCGTCCGCTGCTCATCGCGCCGTCGATCCTGGCGGCCGACTTCGCCAAACTGGGCGACGAGGTGCGCGCCATCGACGAAGCCGGCTGCGACTGGGTCCACATCGATGTCATGGACGGCCATTTCGTCCCCAACATCTCGTTCGGCCCTGCGGTGATGCAGTCGGTGCGCGGCGCCTCGAAAAAAATCTTCGACACCCATTTAATGATCGCACCGTGCGATCCTTATCTCGAAGCCTTCGCCAAGGCCGGCTCCGACATTATCACCGTCCATGTCGAATCCGGCCCGCATGTGCATCGCTCGTTGCAGGCGATCCGCGCGCTCGGCAAGAAGGCCGGCGTTACGCTCAATCCGGGCACCTCCGTGTCGACGCTGGAGAACGTCATCGATATGGTCGATCTCATCCTCGTCATGTCGGTCAATCCCGGCTTCGGCGGCCAGTCGTTCATCGCCTCGCAACTCGACAAGATCAGCGCCGTGCGGGCATTGGTCGGTGGGCGGCCGATCGACATCGAGGTCGATGGCGGCGTCACCGCCGACAATGCGGGATCAATCGCCAAGGCCGGCGCCAACGTGCTGGTGGCCGGCTCGGCCGTCTTCAAGGGCGGCAAGTACAAGGAAAACATCGCCGCGATCCGCAATGCCGCGGCGCTGGCGCGCGGAGAAGCGGCCTAATGATCCCTCGTTATTCACGTCCTGACATGGTGGCGATCTGGTCGCCGGAAACCAAATTCCGCATCTGGTTCGAGATCGAGGCGCATGCCGCCTCCGCCATGGCCGAACTCGACGTCATACCGAAAGAGGCCGCCCAAGCGATCTGGGCCAAGGGCAAGGACGCCAAGTTCGACGTCGCCCGCATCGACGCCATTGAGGCCGAGGTCAAACACGACGTCATTGCCTTCCTGACGCATGTTTCGGAGATCGTCGGGCCGGAAGCGCGCTACATGCATTCCGGCATGACCTCGTCGGACGTGCTCGACACCTGCTTCAACGTACAGTGCGTGCGCGCCGCCGACATTCTCATCGCCGATCTCGATGTGCTGCTCGCCAACCTCAAGCGCCGCGCCTTCGAGCACAAGATGACGCCGACCGTCGGCCGTTCGCATGGCATTCACGCCGAGCCGACCACCTTTGGCCTCAAGCTGGCGCAGGCTTACGCCGAATTCGCGCGCGGCCGCGAACGCCTTGTCGCGGCGCGCAAGGAAGTCGCCACCTGCGCCATATCCGGCGCGGTCGGTACTTTCGCGCAAGTCGACCCGCGTGTGGAAGCCTATGTCGCCAAGGCGATGGGGCTGTCGGTCGAGCCGATCTCGACGCAGGTCATTCCGCGCGACCGTCATGCCATGTATTTCGCCACGCTCGCGGTCATCGCCTCGTCGATCGAGCGTCTCGCCATCGAGATCCGCCATTTGCAGCGCACCGAAGTGCTGGAGGCGGAAGAGTTCTTCTCCGAGAAGCAGAAGGGCTCCTCGTCGATGCCGCACAAGCGCAACCCGGTGCTGTCGGAAAACATCACCGGCCTCGCCCGCATGGTGCGCTCCTACGCTTTGCCGGCGATGGAAAACGTCGCGCTGTGGCACGAGCGTGATATTTCGCATTCCTCGGTCGAGCGCATGATCGGCCCCGACGCCACCATCACGCTCGACTTCGCGCTCGGCCGCCTGTCTGGGCTGATCGACAAATGGTTGATCTATCCGGCCACCATGCAGAAGAACCTCGACAAGCTCGGCGGTCTCATCCACTCGCAGCGCATATTGATCGCGCTGACCAAAGCCGGCGTCGCCCGCGAAGACGCCTATCGGCTGGTTCAGCGCAACGCGATGAAAGTCTGGGGCGGCGAAAGCAACGACTTCCTCGGCCTGTTGAAGGCCGATCCGGACGTCAAGAAAGCGCTCAGCGACAAGGAGCTCGAGGACAACTTCGACCTCGGCCATCACTTCAAGCAGGTCGACACGATCTTCAGGCGCGTGTTCGGCGAGGCCTGATCTCGGCAGGCTGCCGGCGCGCATCAATCTATGACGCGCGCCGGCCCGTTAGCAGTTTATCGACGATAATAGCCACGACGATGGCGGTCATGCCGGCCGCGCCAATGATGGCGGTCGTTATTCCAGCGCGGACCATTGCCGAACCCGAAGCCGAAGCTCACCGTCGGCGGCGGCGCGGCGTAGACCGGCGCCGCCGCGTAAGCGCCGCGGCCACCGCCGTCGAGATAGTTGGCGCTGGCGTAACCGGTACGGCCCTGGAAGTTGACCCGGCACCAGGACCCGGTGCAACCGAGCACATTCACATAAGCGCCGGCCGGCATGGTGTCGACGACGCGGTAGCCGGTGCCCGGCCCGCTGCGCAGATTGAGATCGTTGCTCACCACGGCGGCCGCGGCGATCCCTGACGATACCAGGAGCGCGCCGGCGGCGAGCGATAATGTTTTCAAGTTCATGATCGAATCCTGTTCACGGTTGGAGTGGTGTCGCGCCCCTTCTCTTAAGGAAAACGGCCCAGCGCCGATGTGGTTCAAATTTTGTGATGCTTCGTTTCAAATGTTCCAGGCATCGCGAATCCGCTGTTCCGCCTGCGGCCTATTGTCACCCGATGCGGTGCATGGCTTAAACTCGCCGCAATGCAGAATCGCGCCGAACCCGCCACGCCCGCGACCATCCTCGTTTTCGATTCCGGTGTTGGTGGGCTCACGGTATTTCGTGAAATCGTGCGCGAACGACCCGATGCGCGCTACGTCTATGTCGCCGACGACGCCGGATTTCCCTATGGCAATCAGCCGGAAGCGGCGCTGATCGCCCGCATCGTCGCCGTTGTCGGCGAGGCCATCGATCGGCACAAACCTGATCTTGTTGTGATCGCCTGCAACACGGCATCGACACTGGCGCTGGCGCAGCTGCGCGCGGCCTACGACGTGCCCTTCGTCGGCACGGTGCCGGCGATCAAGCCGGCCTGCGCGCAGTCCAAATCAAAACGCATCGCCGTCCTCGGCACGCAATCGACCGTCAGCCGCGAGTATACCCGCAAGCTGATCGATGAATTCGCCGGCGGCTGCAACGTCGTGCTGGTCGGCTCGCCCAAACTCGCAGGCTTCGCCGAACGGGAACTGGCCGGCACGCCGGTGGCCGACGCCGACATCAAAGCGGAAATCGCGCCGTGCTTCGGCGAAGGCCCGCCGGACCATTACACCGATACAATCGTGCTGGCCTGCACGCATTACCCGCTGCTGATCGACCGTTTCCGTGCCGTCGCCGCCTGGCCGGTCGATTGGCTCGATCCGGCGCCGGCGATTGCGCGCCGCGTCGCCGACCTGATGCGCGAACGGCCGCCCGGCGTTAACGCCGAGCGGCCGCGTATCTTCTTTACCTCAGGCAAAGCGCCCAATCCGGATTTGGCCGGCGCGCTGGCGGCCTACGGCTTCTAGCCGGTAAAGGCGAACGCCTTCACTTCGTTGAAACCGCGCCAGATCATGTCGCCGGCGACATAGAGAATGATCGCCAGGCCGACATAGGCAATCCAGCGGTGCTTGTTGAGCAAGCCTGCGATGAAGTTCGCCGCTATGCCCATCAGCACGATCGACAGGCCGAGACCGAAGATCAGGACCCAGGGGTGGTCGCGCGCGGCGCCCGCCACCGCCAGCACGTTGTCGAGCGACATCGACACGTCGGCGATGAGGATCTGCCAGGCGGCCTGCGCGAAAGTCTTGCGCGGCGCGCCGCCGCCAATGCTGCCGTCCGCATTGAGGTCGGCTCCCTCAAGCGCTTCCCTGGCGGCCTGTTCTTCCTTGTGCGAGCTGCGCAACTCGCGCCACATCTTCCAGCACACCCACAGCAGCAGGATGCCGCCGGCGAGCAGCAGGCCGACGATTTCGAGAAGCTGGATGGCGACGCCGGCAAATGCGATACGCAGCACGGTGGCGGCGATAATGCCGATCAGCACCGCCCTGGCGCGCTGCTCAGGCGGCAGGCCGGCGGCGGCCAGGCCGATGATCACGGCGTTGTCGCCGGCCAGCACCAGGTCGATCATGACGACCTGGGCAAAAACGGTCAGAGTCTCGGGTGAAACGGAAAAGAATTCCATCATGGCGGCAAATGCCCCTCTTTTGAGGTCATACCGACATCACAGCCACATGGCTGTCAGAGGGGCCCGGCCTGACGGAACCTAACTGGTGACAGAAAATGGCCCCGGCAAGGCAGAAACGGCAGAAACCGGCCGGAAATAGACTATGGTCGTAGCCGTCTTCCGCCGGCCGCCCGGTTTGACACCCGGCGCATTGCCCCCTAAAACCCGGCCACCTGACGGGGCATTTCGAACCCGTTCAGGCGTTTCGCACCCGTGGGAAGCCCTTACGCTTTAAGGGCTCACCTGTCGGTTCCGGGGTACTCCCCGGGACAGAGGAGGGCGCGGTTCCTCACAAAATCGATGCAAAAACGAGGACGCGATGACCAAGCGTATGGAATCCAAGTACAAACTCGACCGCCGGATGGGCCAGAACATCTGGGGCCGTCCGAAGTCGCCGGTGAACCGCCGCGAATACGGCCCCGGCCAGCACGGCCAGCGCCGCAAGAGCAAGCTCTCCGACTACGGCGTGCAGCTCAAGGCCAAGCAGAAGCTGCGCGGCTATTACGGCAACATTTCCGAGAAGCAGTTCCGCGGCATTTACGACGAAGCCATCCGCATGAAGGGTGACTCCGGCGCCAACATGATCGGCCTGCTCGAGCGCCGTCTCGACGCGGTCGTCTACCGCGCCAAGTTCGTGCCGACCGTATTCGCCGCGCGCCAGTTCATCAACCACGGCCACGTCAAGGTGAACGGCAAGAAGGTCAACATTTCGAGCTTCCGCGTGAAGGTCGGCGATGTCGTCGAAGTGAAGGAAAAGTCGCAGACGATGAACCTGGTGCTCGAAGCCCAGGCCCTCAGCGAGCGCGACGTTCCCGATTACATCGATGTCGATGGCGGCAAGTTGACCGCCAAGATGTCGCGCGTGCCGGTGTTCACCGATGTGCCCTACCCGGTCCAGATGGAGCCGCATCTGGTGGTGGAATACTATTCGCGCTAACGCGCCGCTCTTTTCGAGTGCAAAGACTTCCAAATCCCCTGCCCAAAAGGCGGGGGATTTGTTATTCAGGGTCTTGAATATGTGTCAGGAGCCCTGCCGATGAGTGCCATCACCCGCCGCACCTTGCTCGCCGCCACCGCCGCTACCGCGGCGGCGCATGCGCTGCCCGCCTTCGCGGCACAACCTCACACGTTCAAGCACGGCGCCTTCGAAGTGACGATCGTCAGCGATGGCCATCTCGTCCTGCCGACAACCTTCCTGGGGCAGGACGGGCCGCCCGCCAAGCGCGCCGCGCTTTTGAAGGCTGCGGGACAAACCGGCGAAACCTACCAGTCGCCGACCAACATCACGTTGATCCGCTCAGGCGCCGATCTCATCCTGATCGACATGGGATCGGGCGACCGCTTCATGCCGACCGCCGGCAAGCTGTGGGACAATCTCAAATCGGCCGGCATCGACAAATCGGCGATCACCAAGGTGATCTTCACCCACGGCCATCCGGATCATCTGTGGGGCGCGGTCGACGAACTTGACGATCTGGTGCTGCCCAAGGCGACGTTCCATGTCGCCGAGGCCGAATGGAATTTCTGGCAAGGCGACGACGCCACGCGCGGCCTGCCGGCCGAGCGCGCCGGCTTCGTCACCGGCGCACGACGCAATTACGCGGCGATCAAGGAACGGGTGAAGACGTTCAAGGCCGGCGATGAAGTGTTAAGCGGCATTCAGGCCATCGCTACGCCCGGTCACACGCAAGGCCATGTGGTAGTCGCGTTGTCCGGCGGTGGCGGCCTGATCGTCGGCGGCGACGTGCTGACGCATCCGCTGATTTCGTTTGCGCATCCGGAATGGCGGCCGCTCGCCGATCATGTGCCGGAGCAGGCTGTCGATACGCGCAAGAAGTTGCTCGACCGCCTCACCACCGACCGAGCAACTTTGGTCGGTTTCCATTTGCCCTATCCGGGCGTGGGGACGGTCGAACGCAAAAACGGCGCGTATCGATTTGTCGCGGCCAGTTAATTCGACGAGCAACGACCCGCACTCCGTTCGTTCCCGCGCACGCGGGAACCCAGAGCGGCAGTCCACTAGTTTAAGGAAAAAAACTGGTCCCCGCTTTCGCGGGGACGAACGGAGAGAAAAGGCGCTGGTCTGTCGCCTAAGCCTGCGCCGCAACCGGCACGCCGGCGTCCTTCAACGCCTGCTGCAATTCGCCGGCCTGGAACATCTCGCGCACGATGTCGCAACCGCCGACGAACTCGCCCTTGACGTAAAGCTGCGGAATGGTCGGCCAGTTCGAATAGGCCTTGATGCCGTCGCGCAGATCGGCGGACTCCAGAACGTTGAGGCCTTTGTAGGCGACGCCGAGATGATCAAGGATCTGCACAACCTGGCCGGAGAAGCCGCATTGCGGAAACTGCGGCGTGCCCTTCATGAACAGCACCACGTCGTTGGCCTTCACTTCGTTGTCGATGAACTGCTCGATGCCCATGGATCGGATATCCCTTTGGAAGCGGCGGCGCGTCAGGCCTGCCGTGACTGCTTTACGATATATGTAGCCTAGTTTCGTCCGCCAGCCCAAATGTAGGACCGTTTTCGTGTCCTTGGGCGTTCAGGGCGTGCCGGTCTGCAGCGCCAGCGCATGCAGCACGCCGCCCATCTGGCCTTTGAGCGCCTGATAAACCAGCTGATGCTGCTGGACCCGGGATTTGCCGGAAAAAGACGGCGCGATCACGGTGGCGGAATAATGGTTGCCGTCGCCGGCGAGGTCCTTGATCGTGATCTGGGCATCCGGGATGCCCTCCTTGATCAACCGCTCGATTTCACCCGCATCCATCGCCATCGAAAGTCTCCTTCGCCGGGCACGATACGCCGAAGCCCAAGCATTCGGCAGCCCTGCCGAGGCATTTACACGCAAAAATGTCGATCTGACGGCTTGGCCGCGCTGCTGCTATAGTCGCCCGGCGGCATGGATTCGGGGGGAAGCCAGCATGCGACTGACAGGCTCTATCGGATTGGCCATCGCGTTCTGCGCCTTCGCGGCAGCGGAGGCAAACGCTCAGGTCACCGCCCAGCAGCAGAGCGCCATCCGCGCCAGTTGCCGGTCGGACTTCATGTCGAAATGTTCCGGCGTCACGCCAGGCGGTAAAGACGCACTGGTCTGCCTGCAAAAGAACGTCGCCGGCCTGTCGCCCGCCTGCAAAACCGCGGTCAGTGCGACAATCCCGCCGCCCGATCCGGCCGCAGCAGCGAAACCGGCGGCGCCTGCGCCGGCCGCGACGGCTGCTCCTGCCACGCCAGCCGCACCGGCCACAGCCGCCGCGCCGCCAGCGCCAAAGCCGGCTCAGTCCACCGTCGTCTCGGTGCCGCCACCGCGCGCGGCCTTGCCGACGCGCGCGCCCAAACCTCAGCAAGCCGCGCCTCTGCAACTCTCGCCGCCGCCCACGCCACCTTCGCCGCCGCCGCCGCAGCAAGCCGTGGTCGCACCGCCCCCGCCCGCCACGCCACCGCCGGCCGCGCGGCGACCGAATGCGCCGGTTGTCATGACCGCCGTGATCGGCCGCGCCTGCCTGCGCGATCTGGCGCTGCACTGTCGCAATACCGGCGTTGGCGACGGCCAGAAGATCGCCTGCCTGACCGCGCGCGGCCAAAGGCTCGCGCCTTTATGCAAGGCGGCGCTGAAGATTACCGATCCGGTCAGGTAACGATCGCGAAGAAAGCGCCGGCTAGGCTTCGCCGGCCATGTAAGCCGGCAACCAGGCTTCCGAGCGGCGGTTCAAGTCCGCGACGCTGAGCGCCCGTTCGCCGTGCAAGGCCAAGGCCTCGCCGCCGGTCGTGCCGATCCGCGACACCAGTACGCTGGCGTCGCGGGCGCGCGCCAGCACGCCTTCGACCTTGTCGGCGGCAACGGTCACGATGTAGCGCGCCTGGTCCTCGCCGAACCAATAGGCATGCGCCAGAACGTCGTCGGGCGGCGCGTCGAGCTTGGCGCCGATTTCACCCGCCATCGCCATTTCCGCCAGCGCAACAAGCAACCCGCCGTCGGACAGGTCATGCACCGCGCTCGCGGTGCCGTCGAGAATAAGCTCGCGCACGAAGTCGCCGTTCTCGCGCTCCTCGATCAGATCGACCGGCGGCGGCGCGCCCTCTTCGCGCGCGCAGATTTCGCGCAAGTAGATCGACTGGCCGAGCCAGCCCGCGGTTTCGCCGACGACCAGGATCGCGTCGCCATCCCGCTTGAACGCCAATGTCGCCGACCTGGTGAAGTCTTCGAGCAGGCCGACACCGCCGATCGACGGCGTCGGCAATATCGCCTTGCCGTTGGTCTCGTTGTACAGCGACACATTGCCGGACACGACCGGGAAATCGAGCGCCTTGCACGCCTCGGCAATGCCGCGCACGCAACCGACGAACTGGCCCATGATCTCGGGACGTTCCGGATTGCCGAAATTGAGATTGTCGGTGATGGCCAAAGGCCGCGCGCCGACCGCGGTCAAATTGCGCCAGCATTCGGCCACCGCCTGCTTGCCGCCTTCGAACGGATTGGCCTCGCAATAACGCGGCGTCACGTCGGTGGTCATCGCCAAGGCCTTCGGCCCGTCTTCGACGCGGACGACGGCGGCGTCGCCACCCGGACGCTGCACGGTGTTGCCGCCGATAATGTGGTCGTATTGCTCCCACACCCAGCGCTTCGAGCACAAATCCGGCGTTACCAATAATCGTTCAAGGGCATCGGCGATGCTGCCGCGCGCTTCGACTGCGCCGGCATCGATCGCCGGCAGCTTCTCGGCGGTTACGAAAGGCCGCTTGTATTCCGGCGCGCTGTCGCCGAGCTCCTTGATCGGCAGGTCGGCCATCACCTCGCCTTTGTGGCGGACGATGAAGCGCTTGCTCGGCGTCGTCTCGCCGACGATGGCGAAGTCGAGCCCCCATTTGCGGAAGATCGCCTCGGCTTCCTTTTCCTTCTCCGGCTTGAGCACCATCAGCATGCGCTCTTGCGATTCCGACAGCATCATCTCGTAAGCGGTCATGCCCTCTTCGCGGCACGGCACCTTGTCGAGATCGAGCGTGACGCCGAGATCGCCTTTGGCGCCCATCTCCGTTGCCGATGATGTCAATCCGGCCGCACCCATGTCCTGGATGGCGATGACGCAGCCTTTTTCCATGATCTCGAGGCAGGCCTCGAGCAAAAGCTTTTCCGAGAACGGATCGCCGACCTGCACGGTCGGGCGCTTTTCGGCTGAGTCGTCATCGAATTCCGCGGACGCCATGGATGCGCCGTGGATGCCGTCGCGGCCGGTCTTGGAGCCGAGATAGACGATCGGCATGCCGACACCGGACGCGGCGGCGTAGAAGATCTTGCTGGTCTCGGCGAGGCCGACGGCCATCGCATTGACCAGAATGTTGCCGTCGTAACGCGAATGAAAACGGACGGAGCCGCCGACGGTCGGGACGCCGAAGGAATTGCCGTAGCCACCGATCCCGGCGACCACGCCCGATACCAGATGTCGTGTCTTGGCATGCTCCGGCGCGCCGAAGCTTAATGCGTTGAGACACGCAATCGGCCGCGCGCCCATCGTGAACACATCGCGCAAAATCCCGCCAACTCCCGTCGCCGCACCCTGATAGGGCACGATGTAGCTCGGATGGTTGTGGCTCTCCATCTTGAACACGCAGGCCTGGCCGTCGCCGATGTCGATGACACCGGCGTTTTCGCCGGGGCCCTGAATGACCCACGACGCCTTGGTCGGCAGACCGCGCAGATGAACCTTGGAGGACTTGTACGAGCAGTGCTCGTTCCACATGGCCGAGAAAATGCCGAGTTCGGTCAGCGTCGGCTCCCGCCCGATCAGATCGAGAATGCGCTGGTACTCGTCGGGCTTGAGGCCATGCTCGGCGACAAGTGCGGGAGTGATCGTGGCGGTATTGCTAGACATTTCGCTCCAGGGGCAGTCCGTCAAACCACTCGCCGCCTCGGCGTCGGTGGCTTTTCGTGACTAGCACTATCGGCGCCTGATTTGGACAGCCGAATACACGCCTTCCAGAGGAAACTCGCGCTTTTTTTCGCACGCCGCAAATGCGGCCGGACGCGCGGCGAAGCCCCGCGCCCGGCTCGATCAGCCTCTCACCGCTGTCGTCAGGGCGTATAGCCCTGATAATTGCTGTTGGAGCAGTCGACCGAGACGATCCCGTTCGAGAACGACAGGTTCCAGTTCCAGCTGGTCAGGCTCTTGTTGTTGTTGGTGCGCCAGGCGCAGCTCGCCGCGGCGCTGGAATCGCCGCCGCAGTAGTTCGAGATCGGATTTCCCTTGCAGTCTTGGCTGGCCCCCGATGCCAGCAGCGATTGGCAGCTGTTCGTAATCGAGTAGGTCAGGTTGCTCGGCAGGCAGAGGATGTTGCCGACGTTCTTCGGCGGCGAGCCGTAGCCATTCGAGGCCGTGCAGCTCGAGCCGCTGCCGGCGCTGCAAGAATGAACGGAATCGAAGGCGTCCGTCGTCTTGAAGGCGGCGCGAATATTACTGTTGTTGATGCCGCTGAGCGTCAGCACGGTCTGGATCGTTTGGTCGTTGGCCGAGGCGGCCGGGGCGCCCGACAGCAGGGTAACGGTGCAAAGAGCAAGCAAAAGGCGGGGTGAAGCCATGTCTCCCTCCGGTTGTATTGTTTACACATAACAATCTTAGAGAGTATCTCGGGCCATGGCTAGGGCCAGATTAGCGAGCTGGCGTTTTTTTTGGCGATCTTGGGATTGGCGGCATATTTCCGCCGGCCGCTAAGCCGCTGACGTCAAGCGGCCTTTTCGAGCGCTTCGGCAATCCCGGCGAACAGGCCGCGCCCATCGGTGCGGCCGATCGCTTCCTCGACGTGATTTTCCGGATGCGGCATCATGCCGAGCACGTTGCCGCGCTCGCTGATAATGCCGGCGATGGCGTTGATGGCGCCGTTGTGATTCCAGTTCGGGTCGATCATGCCGTCCGGCGAGGCGTAGCGGAAAATCACGCGGCCCTCACCCTCCAGCCGCGCGATGGTCTCGCCGTCAGCGATGTAATTACCTTCGCCATGCGCCACCGGCACGCGGATCACCTGCCCGGCGTTGTAGCCGCGCGTGAACGGCGTGTCGGAGCGTTCGACCTTGAGATAGACGTCGCGGCAGATGAAGCGCAAATTTTCGTTGCGCATCAGCACGCCGGGCAGAAGCCCCGCCTCGCACAAGATCTGGAAGCCGTTGCAGACGCCGAGCACCAGCCCGCCTTTGGCGGCGAAGGTTCGCACCGCGTCCATGACCGGCGAGCGCGCCGCGATGGCGCCACAGCGCAGATAGTCGCCGTAGGAAAACCCGCCGGGCACGACGACAAGGTCGGTGCCGGCCGGCAATTCATGCTCGGCGTGCCACACCATATTCGGTGCGGTACCCGACACAAGCTTGAGCGTGCGCGCCATGTCGCGCTCGCGGTTGATGCCTGGGAAAACGAGGACGGCGGCTTTCATCGCTAAACCTGCCTCCCTCTCACCCGACAACCTCGACCCGGTAATTCTCGATCACCGTATTGGCCAGCAACTTGTCGGCCGCTTCCTTGAGCAGCGCCTCGGCCTTTTTCGGGTCGCCGCCCTCGATCTCGATGTCGAACACCTTGCCCTGCCGCACCGAGGCGACGCCTTCGACGCCAAGCGAGCGCAGAGCGCCTTCGATCGCCTTGCCTTGCGGGTCGAGAATGCCGGTTTTCAGGGTGACTGTGACGCGTGCTTTCATGACCTGCGACTTACCATATGAATCGCTGGCGGGGGCTGGAAACATCCCGCCATCCACGCAAAATTGGCGACGAAAATGCCCGGAACAAGGGCATCCCCTCGCATCCGGGCATTGAACAGTTCGCAGGCCAAAAACCGAACGACCTAGCCCTTGACCAGGACCGGCCCCGAGCCTTGCGGCCGCTCGCCGTCGGCGACGATGCCGAGGCGCTTGGCGACCTCGGTATAGGCCTCGACCAGGCCGCCCATGTCGCGGCGGAAACGGTCCTTGTCCATCTTGTCGTTGGTCTTGATGTCCCAGAGGCGGCACGAGTCGGGCGAAATCTCGTCCGCCACGACGATGCGCATGACATCGTTTTCCCACAGCCGGCCGGTTTCCATCTTGAAATCGACCAGACGGATGCCGACGCCGAGGAAAAGCCCGGACAGGAAGTCGTTGACGCGGATGGCCAGCGCCATGATGTCGTCGATCTCCTGCGGAGAGGCCCAGCCGAACGCTGTGATGTGCTCTTCCGACACCATCGGGTCGTTGAGCTTATCGTTCTTGTAATAGAACTCGATGATCGAGCGCGGCAGCTGCGTGCCCTCGTCGATGCCGAGCCGGGTCGCCAGCGAGCCGGCGGCGACGTTGCGCACCACGACCTCGAGCGGAATGATTTCCACTTCGCGGATCAACTGCTCGCGCATGTTGAGCCGGCGGATGAAGTGCGTCGGCACACCGATGTCGTTGAGGTGCTGGAAGATGTATTCCGAGATGCGGTTGTTCAGCACGCCCTTGCCTTCGATCACCTCGTGCTTCTTGGCGTTGAACGCGGTGGCATCGTCCTTGAAATGCTGAATCAGCGTTCCCGGCTCGGGGCCCTCATAGAGGACCTTCGCCTTGCCCTCGTAAATGCGGCGGCGACGACTCATCGGGATATACCGTGGTGTTTTAAAGTCCATTGGATGCCGTGGTTCCTTATAAAGAGACGTAAGATCCGCGGCGGCGGGCCGGAAAGTTTTGCTTTGCGTAATGTACGCTTGCGCTAAAACGGCCCGGGCACAAGGTCAACCTAGCTGATCGCCCCTCGCAGCACAATCGAGCACCTGCGACGTTTTCCACTTCGCAATTTTGCCGTAATAGAGCCGTGCTAGGTTGCCTTGACGCTTCCGCGGCTATATGCAAGGCGCAGCAACACTCTGTCAACAACGAGGGCGGCATGACCACATTCGACAAGCGCGAAGAGGGCTTCGAAAAGAAGTTCGCGCATGACGAGGAACTGCAATTCAAGGCGATGGCCCGCCGCAACAAGCTGTTGGGGCTCTGGGCCGCCGGTATCCTGGGAAAAACCGGCCCGGATGCGGACACCTACGCCAAGGAAGTCGTCGTCGCTGATTTCGAAGAAGCCGGCGATGATGACGTTTTGCATAAAGTTGCCAAGGATTTGGCCGACAAGGGCATCACCGAGCAGCAGATTCGCGCCCAGATGAACGAACTGCTCGCGGTCGCCGTGGCGCAAATCCAGGCCGGCACCTGACGTGACCGCCTTTGCCCTCGCCAAGCGCCTGCGCGCCGGCGAGACGGTCTTTTCCGGCTGGTGCATGATGGGTAGCCCCATCGTGGCCGAAACCATTGCGCGCGAGGGCTATCCTTGCGTCGTGCTCGATGCCCAGCACGGGCTGTGGGATACCGCATCGCTGGTCGCCGGCATCGGCGCCGTGCATCACGCCGGTTCCGCGCCGATGGTGCGGGTGCCGCTTGCGGCCTTCGACATGGTGAGCCGCGCGCTCGACTTCGGCGCCGAGGCTGTCATCGCGCCGATGATCAACAATGCCGGCGATGCGCGCCAGTTCGCCGCCGCGGCGAAGTACCCGCCGCTCGGCGAGCGCTCCTTCGGGCCGCCGCGTGCCATGATGCTGCAAGGCCAGTACGCCGACATCACCGAATACCTCGCCGCCTGCAATGTCGGCACCATCACTTTGGCGATGATCGAGACGCCCGAGGCCTTGGCGAATGTCGAGGCCATCGCCGCGACGCCCGGGATCGATGCACTGTTCATCGGCCCCTACGATCTGGCGACGTCATTGTCCGCCGGCAAGGCGCAAGACATCGATGCGCCGGAGGTCGACAGAGCGATCGACACGATCTGCGCCGCCGCGCTCAAGGCCAATAAAATTCCGGGCATCTATTGCCGCGATGCGGCGCGCGCGCTCGACATGGCCAAGCGCGGCTTCCGCTACCTTACCATCGGTTCGGACTTCAGCGCTTTGCGCGACAGCGTCGCCGCCAGCATGAAGGTATTGAACGTCTCGCGCGGCAATACCAAGGATCCGTTTTAGGGCGCCACCTTCTCCGCCAGCGCATCGAGCACAGCCTTCACGTTGGCCTCGACGTTCGCCGCCCGCACCTCGACGATCCGGTAATTGTGCGCGGTCATCCACGTCCGCCGCGCGGCGCGCGCCTTCTGCGCCGGCTCCGCTTCGGTCGCCGGCACCAGATCGATCATACATTTCAACGGAAACGACACGAAGTCGGCAATGTGCGGCCCAACCGGCACCTGCCATTTGAAACCGAGACTGGCGAAACGCCGGTCGCCGGTCATCGCCCGCCACAGGCTGCGCTCGGCCTCGGTCGGATTGCGCCGCAACAGCCGCGCCAGCCCGCGCACCGGCGTGCGCGCCGCCCGCGCCCGCCCCGCGCCCTCTTCTGCGATCATCTCGCGCAAGCCTTGCGCCTGCGACGGATCGAGCACGCCGCCGCGCGCCGGACCCTTACTGCCATTCACGAGCGCCATGATGACGCCGTGCAGCGTGCGCATGTCCTGCTTGGTCGCCTCGAGGCGATGAAAGATGTTGCGCAAATTGATCTGCATGACGCCGCGCTTTTCCGGCGGACGGAAGAACTCGACCTTCTCCAGTTCGCGCTCGACATCGGTAAAGAACGCCTCGATCTGCTGCTTGGCCGCGGGCGGCGAGCGCCGCGACGGCTCGGCGCGCGTACTGCCGGCGCCGGTGCGCTTGAACCATTCATAGGCGACGATCACCACCGCCTGCGCCAGATTGAGCGAGGCGAAGGCCGGATTGACCGGCAGCGTCACGATGCGGTCGGCCATGCCGACCTCCTCGGCCTCCAGCCCGTTGCGCTCGCGGCCGAACACCAGCGCCACCGTCTCGCCGGCGGCAACGCGCGGGCCCATTTCGATGGCGGCTTCTTCGGCGGAAACAACCGGCTTGGCCTGATCGTGATTTCGCGCCGTTAAGGCCAGCACGAAGGTGCAATCGGCGACCGCATCGGCCAAGGTCTCATAGACCACGGCATCATTCAGGATGCGGTCGGCGCCCGCCGCCATCACCACGGCGCGCTCGTTCGGCCAGCCCTGCTTCGGCTTGACCAGCCGCAGCCGCGCCAGACCGAAATTGGCCATGGCGCGGGCCGCCGCGCCGATATTGTCGCCAAGCTGCGTCTCGACCAGCACCACCACCGGGGCGGGCTGCTCGATCCAGCGCTTGGTCTTGTCGGTCCCGGCTCCGGGCATGAAGGCTCTCCGTTGCCGGCGGTATAACGGCCTCCATGCCTCCGGGAAAGCCGCGCGGCGGCGCGCCCTATCCACAAGGCTTTTACCAACCGGGTGCGGATGCTATAGGGCGCGCGCCGATCCCCTTCAGCGACCAGAGGTGCAGAATGTCTAAGCTCGAAATCATGTGGACCAAGGTCGATGAAGCGCCGGCGCTGGCGACGTACTCGCTGCTGCCGATCGTCGAAGCCTTTGTCGGCGCGGCCGGCGTGTCGGTCTCGCTGAAGGACATTTCGCTGACCGGCCGCATCCTCGCCAACTTCCCCGACAGGCTGAAGCCCGAGCAGAAGGTCGCCGACGAGCTCGCCGAACTTGGCAAATTGGCGATGAAGCCGGAAGCCAACATCATCAAGCTGCCGAATATTTCCGCCTCGATCCCGCAGCTCAAGGCCGCGATCAAAGAGCTGCAGAGCAAGGGCTACGACGTCCCCAATTATCCCGACAGCGACGCAACGCCGGCGGACAAGGAAATCCGCGCCCGCTACAGCAAGGTGCTGGGCAGCGCGGTCAATCCGGTGCTGCGCGAGGGCAACTCCGACCGCCGCGCCGCCGGCGCCGTCAAGGCCTATGCGCGCAGCCACCCGCACAAGATGGGCGCCTGGAGCAAGGATTCGAAAACCCGCGTCGCCAACATGTCGGCTCACGACTTCTACGGCTCGGAGGTCGCTACCACCGTGGCGGCACCGACCGTTGCCCGCATCGAGCTGACCGGTAGCGATGGCGCGGTCACGGTGCTGAAGGAGAAGACGCCGCTCAAGGCCGGCGAGGTCATCGACTGTTCGGTGATGAACGCCAAGGCGTTGCGCGCCTTCTTCGCGGCGCAAATGGATGCCGCCAAGAAGGACGGCATCCTGTTCTCGCTGCACGTCAAGACGACCATGATGAAGATCTCCGATCCCATCATCTTCGGTCATTGCGTGGCTGTGTTCTTCGCCGACGTGTTCGAGAAGCACGGCGCAACGCTCAAGCGCCTCGGCGTCGATCCCGATCTCGGCGTCAGCGACATGATGACAAGGATCGAAACCTTGCCCGAGGCCGAGAAGGCTCCAATCAAGGCCGATATCCAGGCCGTCTACGCCAAGCGCCCCGGCCTCGCTATGGTCAATTCCGACAAGGGCATCACCAACCTGCATGTGCCGAGCGACGTGATCATCGATGCGTCGATCCCGGCGATGATCCGCGAGTCCGGCAAGATGTGGGGTGCCGACGGTAAGCTGCACGACACCGTCGCCGCGGTTCCTGACCGCTGCTACTCGACGTTGTTCCAGGCCGTCATCGAGGACTGCAAGGCCAACGGCGCGTTCGACCCGAAGACCATGGGCTCGGTGCCGAACGTCGGATTGATGGCGCAGCAGGCCGAGGAATACGGCTCGCACGACAAGACGTTCCGCATGCCCAAAGACGGCACGGTGCGCGTCGTCGCCGAGGACGGCACGGTGCTGATGTCGCAGAAGGTCGAGAGCGGCGACATCTTCCGCATGTGCCAGGTCAAGGACGAGCCGATCCAGGACTGGGTCAAGCTCGCGGTGCGTCGCGCCCGCATTACCAACACGCCCGCCGTGTTCTGGCTCGACGCCAAACGCGCGCACGACGCGCAGCTCATTGCCAAGGTCGAGAAGTACCTCAAGGACCACGACACGTCAGGCCTCGACATCCGCATCATGGCGCCGGTCGAGGCGACGAAGTTCTCGCTCGAGCGCATCCGCAATGGCCAGGACACCATCTCCGTCACCGGCAACGTGCTGCGTGACTATCTCACCGACCTGTTCCCGATCATGGAGTTGGGCACGTCGGCCAAGATGCTGTCGGTGGTGCCGCTGTTGCAGGGCGGCGGGCTCTTCGAGACCGGCGCCGGCGGTTCGGCGCCCAAGCACGTCGAACAGCTGAAGCAGGAAGGCTATCTGCGCTGGGATTCGCTCGGCGAGTTCCTGGCGCTCGGCGCCTCGCTGGAGCATCTGGCGCAGGTCAGCGGCAATGAGGACGTGAAGGTCCTGGCCGAGACGCTCGACGAGGCCAACGGCGAGATTCTCGAACACGACCGCTCGCCAGCGCGCAGAGTAGGCGAGTTGGACAATCGCGGCAGCCATTTCTACCTGGCGCTCTATTGGGCCAAGGCGCTGGCCCGGCGCGACAACAGCTCGGCGCTTGCCGCGCGCTTCAAGCCGCTGGCGGAAACGCTGGCGGCGCAGGAAGCCAAGATCAACGCCGAGTTGCTCGCCGCCCAGGGCAAGCCGGTCGATACCGGCGGCTACTACCTGCCCGACCAGAAAAAGACATCCGAGGCGATGCGGCCGAGCAAGACGTTGAACGACGCGCTCGCGACGCTCTGATCCAGCTCTCGGTTTACGCCATCACAACCCGTCCGATGATGACCTCATCGGGCGGATTTTTCTTTGCATGAGGTCAGCGATGACCTTGATGGCCGCGACAACGACCAGCGCGCACAACGCCGCCTTCGATATCGTCTCCATCGTGCCTTCGACCAGCATGGCGTGCGCGACGCTGCCGCCGACGATGACCACGGCGAGCGACATGTGGACGAACCGCCAGGTGCGCAGAGCCAATCGGCGGCGGAAGAAAGCCAAAAGCGCGACGGCGAAGATCGCCCACATCGCCGTCACGCCCCAGGGTGAGAACGGCGTCGGCGACGTATAGGTCAGCGCATCGATCATGTCCGGCGGGCTGGTGATCCAAAGCCCGCCCACATGGACCAGCACCGTCACGACCAGCGCGCCGCCGGTCCAGTGATGAACGCGGCGTCCGCGATAGCCCGAAAGCCCCGGCAAAGCACCGGCAATCAGCAGCGGCTGAATGAGCGTAAGCCCCAACGCGATCATCCCTGCCAGCCCGGCCGCGATGTAAATAAAGCCGCGCCATTCGAGTAGTTCGCTTGTCAACGACAATGCGATCGGCACGCCAATGGCGGCGGCGAGGACAGCCCAGATCAAGACCACCCGGGCCAGTCTCATCGCGCTATTTCCAGATCGCTCAGGCCGGCTGAAGGACGAAGTGCGCCTCGAGGCTCTTGTCCTTGGCGCTGCGCATCACCGGACGCAAAAACACGGTTTTGAAATCGCCGCTGTCATAGGCAAGGTGGCCATGCGGCTGCCCGAAGATCGGGATGATCTGCGGCATCTCCAGCCGAAACACGCCGTTCTTGTCGGTCAGCGTTGCGCCATGGCTTTGCGGCTCGTGCTCCTGCCCTTCGACCGTATGCGCCCAGATCTGGACGCGCTGGCTGGCCAGCGGCGCGCCGTCGCCGGCGCGGCGCACGGTGCCGGTCATCCAGAAGCCGCCTTTGCCGATCCGCTGCACGACCGGCGCGCCCTTGCGGTAATTGTTGGCGCCGCCCGACATCGACGCGGTCGCTGCGACGCCTTGCGCACGCGCGGGCAACACCAGCGCGGACACGCCGGCTGCGAGCGCGCAGCCGCTGGCGGCGAGAAGATGGCGGCGGTTGAGAACGACGAGGCTCATGGACACTCCTCCTGAGCGTCATAATTTAAGGCGATTGCGGCATATTTCCAATCGACCGGGAGCGAAACCGCGGTGCGCCGCGATGACAGTTTTGTGAGGGCCGCGCGATGATACCTCGTCCGGCGAGGCGCTTTCTCTCGGTGCCATGCGGCTTTAGTCCATATGGGGCGCGGCTTTCACGGTCTCAAAGGCGATGCTATAGACCGCGGACGCTGCCGGCCCCGCAAAAGGTGATTCGTTAAATGGCGAAGATCAAGGTTGTAAATCCCGTCGTCGAAATGGACGGCGACGAAATGACCCGCATCATCTGGAAGCTGATCAAGGACAAACTGATCCACCCCTATCTCAACATCGACCTTCTGTATTATGACCTGTCCGTCGAGAAGCGCGACGAAACCAACGACCAGATCACCATCGACTCGGCGGAAATGACCAAGAAGGTCGGCGTCGCCGTGAAGTGCGCGACGATCACGCCGGACGAAGGCCGCGTCAAGGAATTCGGCCTCAAGGAAATGTGGCGCTCGCCGAACGGCACCATCCGCAACATCCTCGGCGGCACCATTTTCCGCGAGCCTATCATCTGCAAGAACGTGCCGCGCCTCGTGCCCGGCTGGACCCAGCCGATCATCATCGGCCGCCACGCCTACGGCGACCAGTACCGCGCCACCGATTTCAAATTCCCCGGCAAGGGCACTTTGTCGCTGAAATTCGTCGGCAAGGACGGCGTGGTGATCGAGCGCGAAGTCTTCAAGGCGCCGGAGTCGGGCGTCACTATGGCGATGTACAATCTCGACTCGTCGATCCGCGACTTTGCCCGCGCCTCCATGAACTTCGCCTATGCGCGCGGCTACCCGCTCTATCTCTCGACCAAGAACACCATCCTCAAGCAGTATGACGGCCGCTTTATGGAGCTGTTCCAGGAAATATTTGACGCCGAGTTCAAGGACAAGTTCGCCGAGAAGCAGATCACCTACCAGCACCGCCTGATCGACGACATGGTGGCGTCATCGCTGAAATGGTCGGGCGGCTATGTCTGGGCCTGCAAGAACTACGATGGCGACGTGCAGTCCGACACGGTGGCGCAGGGCTTCGGCTCGCTCGGCCTGATGACCTCGGTGCTGCTGACGCCGGACGGCAAGGTGGTCGAATCCGAAGCGGCGCATGGCACGGTGACGCGGCACTATCGCCAGCACCAAAAGGGCGAGCAGACCTCGACCAACTCGATCGCCTCGATCTTTGCCTGGACTCGCGGCCTCGCGCACCGCGCCAAGCTCGACAACAACGACGCGCTGGCGAAGTTCTCAGATACGCTTGAGAAGGTCTGCATCGATACTGTTGAAGCGGGTTTCATGACCAAGGACCTCGCCCTCCTCGTCGGCCCCGACCAGACCTGGCTATCGACCACCGGCTTTCTCGACAAGGTCGATGAGAACCTGAAGAAGGCAATGGCGTAGGCGTCTCTCGTTCAGGCGCTTATTCTTTCTCCTTCGGCGTGACATCCCGCTTGCCGACGCGTTTTTCGACCGTGTCCTTGACGCGCTCGGCGATGCGCTTGTCGCGCTTCATCAAGGCATGCAGGTCCTCGGCATCGAGCACCAAGAGGCTGGTGCGGCCGACCGCGGTCGCCGTTGCCGAACGCGGCGCGCGGCGCAGCACTGCCACTTCGCCGAAGAACTGGCCCTGCTCGAGCCGCACCGGTTCGCCTTTCTTCAGCGCCACGTCGACATTGCCCTCGGCGATGAAATAGATCGAATGGGCGGCTTCGCCCTCACGCACGATCACCTCGCCGGGTTCCGCCACCCGCGTGCGCAGCAGCTCCATGACGTCGGCGATCTCGGAGGCGTCCAGCTCGGCAAACAACGGCACGCGCGCGATCATGCTCCAGGTGACGACGAAGTCGCGGCGATGGACCTGTTCGGGAAAGCCGGTGGCGATGATGCCGACCGGCAGCGCGATCAAAATGACGCCGGTGAAAATGCCCAAGGTCGCGACCATCTTGCCGAGACCGTTCACCGGCACCACATCGCCATAGCCGATGGTGCCGAGCGTGACGATCGCCCACCACATCGCGTCCGGGATGGTGCCGAGCTTGTCCGGCTGGACGGCGCCTTCGGCCAGATGCATCAGCGCGCCGAGTACCAGCGTTGCACCGCCCGCCATCACGACGCAGCCGGACAGCGCGCGGCGTTCGCGGTACAGCACATCGAGCAGCGAGCGCATCGCCGGCGAATAGCGCGCGATCTTGAAAAAGCGCACCATGCGGAAGACCAGCAGGAAACGGAAATCCGGCGGCAGCAAGAGCGTCAGCCAGAACGGCAGCACGGCGACCAGATCGACCAGCCCCGGCGCGCTGAAAATATATTTGAGCCGTGCGTGCGTATTCGTCAGGTCGCGGTGCGGCCCGCGCTCGACCGCCGACCACACCCGGAAACCGTATTCGACGGTAAAGACGACGAGCGAAAAATATTCGATGACGTCGAAGGTCATTCCATAGCGCGCGCCAAGCGCCGGCATCGATTCCAGCACGACCGCGGCAAGGTTGACCAGGATGAGCGCCATCAGCAGGCGGTCGATCCAGACGCCGGGTCCGGGACCGACCGGCCCCTCTTCGAGTGCGTCATAGACCCGCCGGCGGAATTCGTTGGTCGTCTGGCGTGCCATGCGGCCCCGATTCAAATCGTGCTTCCGCACACTAGCTCAACCGGCGCGCCGCGGCTTGCGCTCGGTCAAACGGCTGAAGCGAGCGGGCGTTCCATCGCCTCGTAAGGCGGCCGGCCGGGGTCCTGCCCCTGTCCGGTGACGCGAAAGCCGGCGCGCTCGAAATAGGCGCGGTTTTCCGGCAGGTTGACGCGGACGCGAAGCGTCAATTTGTGCGCGCCAAGAAGCCGCGCTTCCGCCTCGGCCGCAGTCAACAAGGCGCGACCGATGCCCTGCTTCTGCCGGTCGGGCTTGACCGCCATCCGCGTCAGGTAAAGCCCGCCGTCCTTCAGCGCGCCGTACAGGCTGCCGACCAGTTCGCCGCCATCTTGCGCGATCAGCACCGGCCCGGCTTCGAAGCGCGCCGCGACATCGGCGAGCGTCTCATTGAGCGCGCCGGACGGCGGCGTCAGCGCGCCGAAGGCCTTGTGCACCAAAGCGAGAATGGCGGCGAACTGCGCCGCGCCGGCGCAGCGCGTGATGACGATGTCGCTCACGCGCCGAGCGCCGCCTCGATCGCCTTGAGCGCATCGCCGGCCTTGCCGCCGTCCGGACCGCCGGCCTGCGCCATGTCCGGCTTGCCGCCGCCGCCTTTGCCGCCGAGCACTTCGGAGGCCTTGCGCACCAGATCGACCGCAGAGAAACGCGCGGTGAGATCGGAGGTAACGCCGACCACGATCGAGCCCTTGCCGTCCTCGCTTTGCGCGACAAGCGCGACAACGCCGGAGCCGAGTTGCTTCTTGCCTTCGTCGGCGAGGCTCTTCAATTCCTTGATGTCGATGCCGGTGACGACACGCGCCATCAGCTTCACATTGCCGACCGAACGCACGTCGCTGGCCGCGCCATTGGCCGAACCGGCGGCGCCACCCATGGCGATCTTCTTCTTCGCCTCGGACAGTTCGCGCTCGAGCCGCTTGCGATCCTCGAGCATCTGCGGCGCCCGCAGCAGGAGCTCGGCCGGTGTCGCATGCAGCATGGTCGACACGTCGCGCAAAATCCTGGCCTCGGCGTTGAGCGCCTTACGCGCGGTCCTGCCGGTGACGGCTTCAAGCCGGCGCACGCCGGACGACACGCCGGTATCGGACAGGCCCGCGATCAGGCCGATATCGCCGGTGCGCTTCACATGCGTACCGCCACACAGTTCGACCGACCAGCCGAGCGAATTGCCTGAACCCTCGCCCATCGCCACGACACGCACTTCGTCGCCGTATTTCTCGCCGAACAGCGCGCGCGCGCCGGAAGCGCGGGCATCGTCGAGCGCCATCAGCCGCGTCGTCACCGGGGAATTCTGCAACACGATGTCGTTGGCGATGTCCTCGACCCGCGCCAGTTCTTCCGCCGTCACCGGCTTCGGATGCGAGAAGTCGAAACGCAAGCGGTCGGCCGACACCATCGAGCCCTTTTGCGCGACATGATCGCCGAGCACCAGGCGCAGCGCCTCGTGCAACAGATGCGTCGCCGAATGGTTCATGCGGATGGCGCCCCGCCGCGCGTGATCGACTTCGAGCAGCAATGGATCGCCGACCTTGACCGTCCCCTCGGTCACCGTGACCGCATGGACGAACAGATCGCCGCCCTTTTTCTGCGTATCGGTGACCGAAAGCTTGACGCCTTCGCGGCGCATTTCGCCGGCGTCGCCGACCTGGCCGCCGCTCTCGCCGTAGAACGGAGTCTGGTTGAGAACGACGGTGCCGCTCTCGTCTTTCTTGAGTTCGGTCACTTCCTTGCCGTCGCGCACCAGAGCCGAGACGATGCCTTCGGCGGTTTCGGTCTCGTAGCCGAGGAATTCCGTGGCGCCGAGTTTCTCGCGCAGCGAAAACCAGATCGCTTCCTGGGCGGCGTCGCCCGAGCCCTTCCAGTTCTCGCGCGCTTTGGCGCGCTGGCGGTCCATCGCGTCGGTGAATGAGGCAAGGTCAACCGATATGCCGCGCGAACGCAAAGCGTCCTGCGTCAGATCGAGCGGAAAGCCGTAAGTGTCATAGAGCGTGAACGCGGTCTCGCCGTCGAACATGTCGCCCTTCTTCAGGGAGCCGCTCTTCTCGTCGAGGATCGACAGGCCGCGCGCCAACGTGTTGCGGAATTTGGTTTCTTCGAGCTTGAGAGTCTCGCCGATCAGGGCTTCGGCGCGCAGCAATTCCGGATAGGCCTGGCCCATTTCGCGGGTCAGCGCCGGCACCAGCTTCCACATCAGCGGGTCTTTCGCGCCTAGCAACTCGGCATGGCGCATGGCGCGGCGCATGATCCGGCGCAGCACATAGCCGCGGCCTTCGTTCGACGGCAGCACGCCATCGGCGATCAGGAACGACGAGGCGCGCAAATGATCGGCGATGACGCGGTGCGACGCCTTCTGTTCCCCGTCCGGCGACACTTTGGTGAAATCGGCGATCGATTGGATCAAGGTCTTGAACAGGTCGATCGAATAGTTATCGTGCGTGCCCTGCATCACCGCGGCGATGCGCTCCAGCCCCATGCCGGTGTCGATCGACGGCCGCGGCAGTTCGATGCGCTTGCCGCCGGCCTGCTGCTCGTACTGCATAAAGACGAGATTCCAGATCTCGATGAAACGGTCGCCGTCGGCGTCCAGCGAGCCCGGCGGGCCGCCGGGAATGTGCGCGCCGTGGTCATAGAAAATTTCCGAGCACGGGCCGCACGGGCCGGTGTCGCCCATCGCCCAGAAATTATCGGAGCCGGCGATGCGCACAATCTTGCTGTCCGGCAGGCCGGCGATCTTCTTCCACAGATCGAAAGCGGCATCGTCGTCGATATAGACGGTGACCATCAGTCTCTCGACCGGGATCTGCCACTCCTTGGTGATCAGGTTCCAGGCCAGCTCGATGGCGTGGTCCTTGAAATAATCGCCGAACGAGAAGTTGCCGAGCATCTCGAAAAAGGTGTGATGGCGCGCGGTATAGCCGACATTGTCGAGGTCGTTGTGCTTGCCGCCGGCGCGCACGCATTTCTGCGAGGTCACGGCGCGGCTGTAGGGGCGCTTCTCCAGACCGGTAAAGACGTTCTTGAACTGCACCATGCCGGCATTGGTGAACATCAAGGTCGGGTCGTTGTTCGGCACCAGCCCGGAAGACGGCAGCGGCCGGTGCTCGTGCCTGGCGAAATAATCGAGGAAGCTCTTCCGGATTTCGTTGACGCCGCTCATGACTTTTTCGCCGCTCGCCGTTTTCTAAGACGCCGGCGCACACGCCCCGGACCACTAAATACCGCCGGCGGGTGCATAAATCCCCGTCCGGCCTGATGTTTTCGACCGGTTCTATTTAGCGGCGGGGGTCGCTCAAGTCCAGAAAAGGCGGCGGACCGAGGCCCGCCGCCTTTCATGTTTGGCTTTCGCCTTCAGGCCGGTTCAGCCCCAGGGGCCGCGCCGGGTCGCATTGCCCCACGGACCGCCGGAAGGCGCAGCGGAAGGGCGGCGTCCTGCCGTCTGGCCGCCCCACGGTCCGCCAGGCGGGTACGCCTGCGGTTGCGCGTAGGATTGCCCTGCCCCGCCCGCCATCTGCTGCAAGGCGGCAATGCGGTTCTCGGTCGCCGGATGGGTCGAGAACAGATTGTCCATGCGCGCGCCGGACAGCGGGTTGATGATGAACATATGCGCGGTCGCCGGCGAGCGCTCGGCGGTGTCGTTCGGGATGGCGTGCGCGGCGTTCGAAATCCGCGCCAAGGCCGAGGCCAGCGCCAGCGGCTGGCCGCTGATCTGCGCACCGAGATTGTCGGCGGCATATTCGCGGGTGCGGCTGATCGCCATTTGCACCAGCATGGCGGCGAGCGGCGCCAGGATCATCATCGCGATCGTGCCGATCATCCCCATGCCGTTATTGTTGTCGCGGTTGCCGCCCATGCCGGAGAACATCGCGAAGTTGCCGAGCATCGAAATCGCGCCGGCGATGGTCGCGGTGATGGTCATGATCAGGGTGTCGCGGTTGGCGATATGCGCCAGTTCGTGCGCCACCACGCCGGCGACCTCGTCGCGGTTCAACTGCTGCAACAGGCCGGTGGTGACGGCGACCGCCGAATTCTGCGGATTGCGGCCGGTGGCAAAGGCGTTCGGCTGCGGGTTGTGCATCAGATAGACTTTCGGCATCGGCAGGCCGGCGCGCTGCGACAGCTCCGAAACCATGGCGTAAAGGTCAGGCACGGTCGCTGCATCGACCTCCTGCGCGCCGTGCATCGACAAAACCATCTTGTCGGAATTCCAGTAGGCGAACAGGTTCATGGCGCCGGCGATCAGCAGCGCGATCATCGCACCGTTGCCGCCGCCGATCAGGAAGCCCACGCCCATGAATAGGCCGGTCAGGCCGGCCAGCAGAATGGCAGTGCGGAAGTAGTTCATCGATCCCCTCGCCAGCGGGGCGGCGCACCATGCGCGCACCGAACGTCGCTGGTACCCCAAAATGTAGATGCGCGCCGCCGGTTCGCAAGGGCGTGCGGACGCAGTGTCGCAGGGACTTGCGCCCCATCTGTCGTCCCCGCAAAACGCACGTCGCCCCCATCCTCGGTGACGGCCTCTTTACGAAGCCGGGTGCCGATGGGGGCGATGCGCTACGCAGAACGAAGCTTTACGAAGCCGACGAAAATCTAGCCGCGCGCCGCCATTAACCTCGAGCAGCTTTGGCCGCCTTGGCGGCGCTGATCTTGCGGGCCTTGGTGTCGGCCTTTTGCGCCTTCTGTGACGCTTTCAGCATGGCCTTCTCCTTGGCTTGCGCAGCCTTGGTGTCCGCTTTGGCCGTATCGTCAGCCTTGGACTTCGCCGTTGCCGTCATCGGCGTGGTCCCGTCCTCGGCCGTATTCTTGTCGTTGTAGCCACCCTTCTTCTTAGCCATTTGCCGTTCGCGCGCGTTCAAGCGCTTGGCCGGCTTCGGATGGGCGGTCGAAAGAACGCCCGTCTCGTCGTTGGTCGCGGCAGCTTCGATATCGACCACTTCATTGGAAGACATAGAATTGGCAGACATCTCATTGGCAGACTTGGGCGCTTCAGGCGGGGTCTTATCCGCCTGTGCCGGCTCCTGTGCGAAGACAACCATTCCCGTCACGGAAGGCTCTACATCGCCAGGACCGGCGCCGGTCGCTGGTGCAAAGTCACCAGCAGCCGGCGTGCCCGGAGCTTTTCAAGCCTCGGCCGCGTCGTCGTCCTTGTCGGCGTCCGGCCCGGCGTCGATCACCTCGGCAATGACGCCGGAGTTGGCGCGCACCTGCGCCTCGATCTTGGCCGCGATGTCGGCATTCTGCGTCAGGAACACCTTGGCGTTCTCGCGGCCCTGGCCGATGCGCTGGCTGTCATAGGAATACCAGGCGCCGGATTTCTCGACCACGCCGGCCTTGACGCCGAGATCGACCAGTTCGCCGACCTTGGAAACGCCGGCGCCGTACATGATGTCGAACTCGACCTGCTTGAACGGCGGCGCCAGCTTGTTCTTCACCACCTTGACGCGGGTCTGGTTGCCGATGACCTCGTCGCGGTCCTTGATGGCGCCGATGCGGCGGATGTCGAGGCGCACCGAGGCGTAGAACTTCAGGGCGTTGCCGCCCGAGGTGGTCTCCGGCGAGCCGTACATGACGCCGATCTTCATACGAATTTGATTGATGAAGATGACCATGGTCTTCGACTTGGAAATCGAGGCGGTCAGCTTGCGCAAGGCCTGGCTCATCAGGCGCGCCTGCGAGCCCGGCTGCACGTCGCCCATTTCGCCTTCCAGTTCGGAGCGCGGCACGAGAGCGGCGACCGAATCGACCACCAGCACATCGACCGCGCCGGAGCGCACCAAGGTGTCGGCGATTTCCAGCGCCTGCTCGCCGGCGTCCGGCTGCGAAATCAGAAGCTCGTCGACATTGACGCCGAGCTTGCGCGCATAGATCGGGTCGAGCGCGTGTTCGACGTCGACGAAGGCGCAGATGCCGCCCTTCTTCTGGGCCTCGGCAATGGTGTGCAGCGAGAGCGTGGTCTTGCCGGACGATTCCGGCCCGTAGATTTCGACGATGCGGCCGCGCGGCAGGCCGCCAATGCCGAGGGCGATATCGAGGCCGAGTGAGCCGGTCGACACCGTCTCGATGTCCATCGACTTGTCGGACTTGCCGAGCTTCATGACCGAGCCCTTGCCGAACTGGCGCTCGATCTGGGAGAGCGCGGCAGACAGGGCTTTGGACTTGTCCATGGACGATCCTTCGACGAGACGCAGGGCAGGCTGACTCATGTGTCGCTCCTTATGGCCTTAGATTCGACCCCCGACAACGCGGACTGGCTCGCCGTGATCGACTGTAGAACCACTGTACACTATTTGTTCTCTGTTCGCAATATGTTCTTTTCGGGAATTCGGTACTGGCCTGTTTTGGCTCCTAGTGGCCTGATTTCAGTTTGAGGGTGGCCTAGTTTGGTTCGCCCCAGAAACCTTGCGCCTGAAAAACTGGCGGGTAAGGATCGGCTCCTACAACCAACAGGAGCGGGAAATGAAACTTGGTGTGGCGTTCGGATATTCGATTCGCGGTGCGATGCTTGCCACGTTTATCGTGTTTAATTCACAGTGTGCCAATGCCCAAGTTCAGACGGCTCTCACAGACCCAACTTATTTAGCGGTCACTTCGACTAGCAATCCCGGCGGGATTTGCGGCCCCCCTTACTGCGTCAATCCTAATCAAGGCATTTCACTAGACTATTTTCAGGCGGCTTCAACTGCACTTAATAGCTCCAGTTTCGACAGCCAGTTCAACGCGATCAATAGCCAGATTTCTGCACTGGGCAATCAAACATCGGCATTGAACGGTCAGTTGGCTGCATTGACCACTCAAACGGCCGCGTTGAACAGCCAAGTGTCGGCATTCAGCAATCAAGTATCGGCTTTAAATAATCAAATTTCCAAATCTCTTGAGATTGCGGCAATTGCCGCTGCGATGGGCGATGCAATACCGGCTCCAGGGGATCGGTTTGCCATACGCATAAACGCTGCCGGATTTGACCGATACGGCGCAGGCGCGATTGGGCTTAGGGTCAGGACTCATTGATCACAGCCAGAAGATGACGACTGCAGCAATGCAGATTGCTGACATGAAGGTGTGGGCGCATCGGTCGTAACGGGTATGGATACGTCGCCAGTCTTTGAGCCTGCCGAACATATTCTCGATCCTGTGAC
>CAMBQQ010000030.1 GCA_945870035.1 Rhizobium sp. Q54
CGTCACAGGATCGAGAATATGTTCGGCAGGCTCAAAGACTGGCGACGTATCCATACCCGTTACGACCGATGCGCCCACACCTTCATGTCAGCAATCTGCATTGCTGCAGTCGTCATCTTCTGGCTGTGATCAATGAGTCCTGACCCTAACTCGACCCCCGACTACTGTTCTTCTTCCTTCTCGATCCCGTCGCCGATGATGTCGGTAACGTCCGGATCGCCGTCTTCCTGTTCTTCGATGAAGGCGGCATCGTCAAGGCTCTCGTCGTCGCCTTCGATCTCGTCGTCCTCGGAAACATCGCCGGTGGCGCCGACCTTCTTCTTGCCGCCCTGCTGTTCGGCTTCGGCGTCCTCGAGCGACACGAATTCCGCGTCCTGCGTCTCCGGCACCAATGTCTCGGTTTCGGCGGCAGGAGCGGCTCTTGCGGCTTCCGGCCGCGAGCGCGACTGCACCGGCGCGACGATCGGAACGATCTTGCCCGTATAGGGCGAAATAACCGGCGACTTGCCCAGGTCGTAGAATTTACGGCCGGTGTCCGGGCAGATGCGCTTGGTGCCGAGATCAGATTTCGTAGCCACGATCGAGTTTCCTGGGGAATGCCGTTGAATTGATGCTTCACTTGGCTAGTTGCGAAGCGCCTGTCAATAGCGCAAGCATGCCGCGCACTTGACCAGCCGAGGATACCGACGCCGTGAGTTCTGCCGTCCTGACGCCTTTGACCGCCCGCTGCTCCGGCCCGATCGCCGGGCAAATCCGGGTTCCGGGCGACAAATCGATCTCCCACCGCGCCTTGATCCTGGCGGCCATGACGGTGGGTGAATCGACCGTTTCCGGGCTGTTGGAGGGCGAGGATGTCCTCAATACCGCCAAGGCGATGGGCGCGCTGGGCGCCAAGGTCGAGCGCCTGGGCGAAGGCAACTGGCGCATCCACGGGGTCGGGGTTGGCGGCTTTGCCCAACCGGCCGAGGCCCTCGATTTCGGCAATTCCGGCACCGGCTGCCGGCTGGCGATCGGCGCGGTGGCGGGATGCGGCATTACCGTGACCTTCGACGGCGACGCCTCGCTGCGCAGCCGGCCGATGAAGCGGGTGCTCGATCCGCTGGCGAAAATGGGGGCCCGGGTGGTTTCCGCCGCCGAGGGCGGCCGCCTGCCGCTGACCCTGCAAGGCGCTGTGGACCCGCTGCCGCTGGAATACGAATCCCCGGTGCCTTCGGCTCAACTCAAGTCGGCGGTGCTGCTGGCGGGGCTTGCTGCCCCCGGCGAGACCACTGTGATCGAGGCCGAGGCGACGCGCGACCACACCGAGAAACTGCTCAAGCATTTCGGCGCCAAGATCGTCACCAAGCCGCATGGCGAGCATGGCCGCCGCATCACCTTGCAGGGCCAGCCCGAATTGGAGCCGGCGCATGTCGCGGTTCCTGCCGATCCGTCATCGGCGGCGTTTCCAATGGTCGCGGCGCTGATCGTGCCGGGCTCCGACCTGACGCTTGAAGGCGTGATGCTCAATCCGCTGCGCACCGGCCTGTTCACTACGTTGCGCGAAATGGGCGCGAATATCGAAGAACGCGACAAGAAAGACGAAGGCGAGGAGACCGCGAACCTGCGCGTGCGCACCTCGGCGCTGAAAGGCGTCGATGTGCCGGCGGCGCGGGCGCCGGCCATGATCGACGAATACCTCATTCTCGCGGTGGCGGCGGCTTTTGCCGAAGGCGACACGCGGATGAACGGTCTTAAGGAATTGCGCGTCAAGGAAAGCGACCGGCTGGAAGCCACCGCCGACATGCTGCGCGTCAATGGCGTCAAGGTCGACATCGAAGGCGACGATATGATCGTGCATGGCATGGGCGCGACCGGCGTGCCCGGCGGCGGCGAGGTCAAGACGCACATGGATCACCGCATCGCCATGTCGGCCTTGATGATGGGATTGGCCAGCATCAGCCCGGTGCGGATCGACGATTCAGCTTTTATTGCCACTAGTTTTCCCGGCTTCGTCGAGACGATGCGCAAATTGGGCGCGGATCTATCGTGATCATCGCCATCGATGGACCGGCCGCGTCCGGCAAGGGCACCATCGGCAAGCGTCTTGCCGCGCATTATGACCTGCGCCATCTCGACACCGGCTTGCTGTATCGCGCCGTCGCAAAGGCCGTGCTCGACAGCGGTGCGAAACCAGACGACACGCAGGCCGCGATCGCTGCCGCGAAGGCGCTCGACCCGTCACGCTTCGACGAGGCGGCGCTGAAAAGCGCGGCGGTCGGTGAGGCGGCGTCCTACGTCTCGGCCATTCCAGAGGTGCGCGCGGCTCTGGTCGGCTTTCAACGCGAGTTTGCCGCCAGAGCGCCCGGCGCGGTGCTCGACGGCCGCGACATCGGCACGGTGATCTGCCCCGATGCCGACGTGAAGATATTTGTCACCGCCGCGCCGGAGGTGCGCGCCAAGCGCCGGGCCGCTGAATATCGCGCCGCCGGCAAGGACGGCGACGAGGCGACCGTGCTGGCCGATATCCGCAAGCGCGACGAGCGCGACAGTTCGCGTTCGGCGTCGCCGCTCAAGCAGGCCGACGATGCGGTGCTTCTCGACACGACCAATCTCGATGTCGAGGGTTCGGTGGCGGCGGCGGTCAGGATCGTCGAATCCTGTTTAAGACATTGAAATTAAGACACTTTTTTCGACTGACTCTTTGGGCAGGTCAAATTCCAGCGATCCGGCCCTCGCCGCCGCCCGCAAAGGCTTCTTGCCGCTAGGCCGCGTGTTCGCTATAGACGCGGCAATTCGGGCCGCTTTCGATTTCGTCGAAGCATCCCGGGCGGGCCGGGGAGCGTGTCATTCGCCCCCGCTGTTGGAGGACAAAAGCCCCGTCCGTGTTTCGCCGTGTGGCGCCCGATAAACTGCTCAATCGTTCCGAACGTACGGTGTTAGCGCCGGCTATCCGCTTTGCGGCTAGTCGCTGAAGGTCTTGCCAAGACCATCGGCCCGGATGCTCGGAACGCCCTCAAACCAAGCCGGCGCAGGCAAAGAGCATGATCCCGAAAAGTGGGGACCGGTTTTCGGACCGGATCATGCTCAATGCAAAAAGGAGAATCCATGGCTACTGCCACTGCTCAAAATCCGTCGCGTGAAGATTTCGCCGCGATGCTCGACGAGTCGTTCCAGACCGGCAACCTGCAAGAAGGTTCGGTCATCAAGGGCATTGTCGTCGGCATTGAAAAAGACATGGCCGTCATCGACGTCGGCCTGAAGACCGAAGGCCGCGTTGCGGTCCGTGAATTTCAGGGTCCCGGCCGTACCGGTGAACTCAAGATCGGCGACGAAGTCGAGGTCTACCTGGAGCGCGTCGAGAACGCACTCGGTGAGGCCGTGCTGTCGCGCGACAAGGCGCGCCGCGAAGAAAGCTGGGGCAAGCTCGAGAAGGGTTTCACCAACAACGAGAAGGTCACCGGCGTTATCTTCAACCAGGTGAAGGGTGGCTTTACCGTCGATCTCGACGGCGCCGTCGCCTTCCTGCCGCGCTCGCAGGTCGACATTCGCCCGATCCGCGACGTCACGCCGCTGATGAACGTGCCGCAGCAGTTCCAGATCCTCAAGATGGATCGCCGCCGCGGCAACATCGTCGTCTCGCGCCGTACCGTTCTCGAAGAGACCCGCGCCGAACAGCGCCAGGAACTGGTGCAGAACCTTGAAGAAGGTCAGGTCATCGACGGCGTCGTCAAGAACATCACCGATTACGGTGCGTTCGTCGATCTCGGCGGCATCGACGGCCTGCTGCACGTCACCGATATCGCGTGGCGCCGCGTCAATCACCCGACCGAAGTGCTCAACATCGGCCAGTCGGTGAAGGTCAAGATCATCAAGATCAACCACGAAACCCACCGCATTTCGCTCGGCATGAAGCAGTTGCTGGACGATCCGTGGCAGGGCATCGAAGCCAAGTACCCGGTTCAGGCCAAGTTCAAGGGCCGCGTCACCAACATCACCGACTATGGTGCGTTCGTGGAACTGGAGCCGGGCATCGAAGGCCTCATCCACGTTTCCGAAATGTCGTGGACGAAGAAGAACGTTCACCCCGGCAAGATCGTCTCGACCTCGCAGGAAGTCGAAGTGCAGATCCTCGAAGTCGATCCGGTCAAGCGCCGCATTTCGCTCGGTCTCAAGCAGACCATGCGCAATCCGTGGGAAGTGTTCGTCGAAGCGCATCCGCCGGGCTCGACCGTCGAAGGCGAAGTCAAGAACAAGACCGAATTCGGCCTGTTCCTCGGCCTCGACGGCGATGTCGACGGCATGGTCCATCTGTCCGACCTCGACTGGAAGCGTCCGGGCGAGCAGGTGATCGAAGAGTACAACAAGGGCGATATGGTCAAGGCTCAGGTTCTCGACGTCGATGTCGAGAAGGAGCGCATCTCGCTCGGCGTCAAGCAGCTCAACGGTGATCCGATGGAATCGGGCGTTGCCGGCGAGATCAAGAAGAACTCGGTCGTCACCTGCGAAGTCACCGCGATCACCGACGGCGGCCTCGAAGTGAAGATCGTCGACACCGATCTCACGGCGTTCATCCGCCGCGCCGATCTCGCCCGCGAGCGGGCCGATCAGCGTCCGGAGCGTTTCGCCGTCGGTCAGAAGGTTGACGCCCGCGTCACCCAGTTCGACCGCAAGACCCACAAGGTCGGCGTCTCGATCAAGGCGCTGGAAGTGGCCGAAGAGAAGGAAGCCATGGCGCAGTACGGCTCGGCCGATTCGGGCGCGTCGCTGGGCGACATTCTCGGTGCCGCTCTCAAGCAGCGCGCCGGCGATGAAGAAAAGGCCGACTAAGGTTTAGAAGACCTTTACCGGCTGCGACAAAAGAACCCCCGGGGCGAGAGCCTCGGGGGTTTTTCTTTGCGCCTTCACCGTGCCAAAAAGCGGCAGGATGACTACATCTGGTCTATGATAGGCGGACGAATCCGCCGCTGGATTTTCCAAAAGGACTTCTCATGTCGCTCGATGCCGATGCCATCGTCGATCGCCGCCGCATGCGGCGCAAACTCACTTTCTGGCGCGTTGCCGCGGCGCTGGTCGTTCTGATCGCCGTCGGCGTGGCCGGCCTGATGATGATGCCGGCCTCCGGGCTGCAGCCGGGGGCCAGCGCCATCGCCCGCATCAAGATCCAGGGCATCATCCGCGGCAATCAGGATCGCGTCGAAGCGCTGGAGCGCCTGGCCAAGTCGAACGCCAAGGCCGTCATCGTCCATCTCGATAGTCCGGGCGGTACGACAGCCGGCTCCGAACAGCTTTACGACGCGCTGCGCGCGCTGCAAGACAAGAAGCCGATGGTCGTGGTGGTGGACGGTCTTGCCGCCTCCGGCGCCTATATCGCGGCGCTGGCTTCCGAGCATATCATCGCGCACGATACGTCTTTGGTCGGATCGATCGGCGTTTTGTTCCAGTATCCGAATTTCACGGAAGTCCTGAAAACCATCGGCATCAAGGTCGAGGAGGTCAAATCCTCGCCGCTCAAGGCGGCGCCGAACGGCTTCGAGCCGACCAGCCCGGAAGCGCGCGCTGCGATCGAGGCAATCGTCCTCGACTCCTATGCCTGGTTCAAGGGCCTGGTGAAGGACCGCCGCAAGCTCGACGACGCGCAGCTCGCCAAGGTCGCCGACGGCCGCGTCTTTACCGGCCGTCAGGGCGTGCCGCTCAAGCTGGTCGACGCCATTGGCAACGAGAAATCGGCCATCGCCTGGCTGGAAAAGGAAAAGAAGGTGCCGGCCAACACGCCGGTGCGCGATTATTCGCTGGAGCCGCGCTTCAGCGAGCTGTCTTTCCTGCACGTCGCCGCTTGGGGCTTCCAGCAGGCCGGCCTGACGTCCTGGTCACAGCAGATCCTGGAGTGGGGCGGCGGGCAGGCTTTCGAGCGACTTAATCTTGACGGTCTGTTGGCGCTTTGGCACCCTTCACAGTCCAATTAGTCAATTTTACCAATTCGTCTAACCGAGCAAAGCGGGGCGTCCATGATCAAGTCCGAGCTGGTGCAGCGTATCGCTTCGCAAAACCCCCATCTCTATCAGCGTGACGTCGAGAACATCGTCAACGCTATCCTCGGTGAGATCACCGGCGCGATGGCGCAAGGCGACCGCGTCGAACTGCGCGGCTTCGGCGCCTTCTCGGTCAAGCACCGCCCGGCCCGCACCGGCCGCAACCCGCGCACCGGCGCGCATGTTTCGGTCGAGCAGAAGTCGGTGCCGTTTTTCAAGACCGGCAAGGAAATGCGAGAGCGCCTCAATAAGCTCAATGTCGCCGAGGCGTCGCCGGCAGAGGCGTAACCCTCGTTAGTTCCGGGGCGTTAGCGAAGATACCGTCATGGCCGGCCTTGTCCCGGCCATCTACGTCTTTACATTTGAATTGTAAGCAAGGCGTGGATGCCCGGGACAAGCCCGGGCATGACGAGGGTAAACTCCAATGTTCCGCAGAATCGTCACGCTCGCCATCGTCCTGCCGCTCGCCGCGGTGATCATCGCTTTCGCGGTCGCCAACCGGCAGATGGTGACGGTGTCGTTCGATCCGTTCACCAGCGTGAACCCGGCTTACGCCGCGACCTTTCCGCTTTTCATCCTGATCTTCATTCTGGTGATCCTCGGCGTCGTTGTCGGCGGTACGGCGGCCTGGCTGCGCCAGTCGCATTGGCGGCGCGCCGCCCGCAAGCTCGACGGCGAGGTGCGGCAGTTGCGCCAGGAACTCAGCCTCGCCCGCGAGCGCGCCGCCGCTGCTGAGGCGCACCAGCCGGCCGAGCCGGCCCGCACCTACTTCGATCCCAATCCGCCGGCCGCCATTGCCCCGCCGACGGCGCCCCGCTCTTAGAGCCTTTGCGGCGGCGCGCATTAGGCGCTAGAACCCGCTTATTATGGCTTTGATCATCAAAATCTGCGGCTTGAAGTCACTGGAAGCCCTTGATGTTGCGCTGGAATCCGGCGCCGATCAGGTCGGCTTCGTGTTCTTTGGCAAAAGCCCGCGCCATCTCGGCCTGGAGGCGGCGCGGCAATTGGGTCCGCGCGCGCAAGGCCGCGCCGCCAAGGTCGCGCTCACCGTCAACGCCAATGACGAGACGCTGCACGCCATCATCGCCGCGCTGAAGCCCGACATGCTGCAACTGCACGGCACCGAGACGCCGCAGCGGGTCGCGGTGGTGCGTTCGCATTTTGGCTTGCCGGTGATGAAGGCGCTGCCGATCGCGACGCGCGCCGACCTGTCGCCGATCCGCGAATATGCCCGCGTCGCCGACCGCCTGCTGTTCGACGCGCGGCCGTCGGCTACCGACACTCGGCCGGGCGGCTTAGGCAAAACGTTCGACTGGACGCTGCTGGCCGGGCTCAATGCCGGTGCGCCGTTCATGCTGTCCGGCGGGCTTGATGCCGGCAACGTCGCGGAAGCCATCCGCATCGCGCGGCCCTATGGCGTCGACGTCTCGTCCGGCGTCGAGCGCGCGCCCGGCGAAAAAGACCCTGACAAAATCCGCGACTTCATCCGCGCCGCGCGCGCAGCGGATGTGGCGCTGGGGCAATCCAAGGTGAGCGCGTGATCGTATTAGGGTACGCGGCATTTTTTAGAAAGACTTCACCATGACTGTCCAGCAGCAGCCCAATTCGTTCCGCACCGGGCCCGACGAGCGCGGCCATTTCGGCAATTTTGGCGGCCGCTTCGTCGCCGAGACCTTGATGCCGAACATTCTCGAATTGGAAAAGGCCTATGCCGCCGCCAAAGCCGACCCAGCTTACCAGAAAGAGATGGATTATCATCTCAAGCACTTCGTCGGCCGGCCTTCGCCTTTGTATTTCGCCGAGCGCCTGACGGCGAAGTTCGGCGGCGCGAAAATCTATTTCAAGCGCGAAGACCTCAACCACACCGGCGCGCACAAGGTGAACAACGTCACCGGCCAGATCATGCTGGCCTTGCGCATGGGCAAGAAGCGCATCATTGCTGAGACCGGCGCCGGCATGCACGGCGTCGCCACCGCGACTCTGTGTGCCAAGTTCGGGCTGCCCTGCGTCGTTTATATGGGCGCGGTCGATGTCGAGCGGCAGCAGCCGAACGTGCTGCGCATGAAGATGCTGGGCGCCGAAGTGCGGCCCGTGACCTCCGGCTCGCATACGCTGAAAGACGCGATGAACGAGGCGCTGCGCGACTGGGTCACCAATGTGTCTGATACGTTTTACTGCATCGGCACGGTGGCCGGTCCGCATCCTTATCCGGCGATGGTGCGCGACTTCCAGTGCGTCATCGGCAACGAGACGCGCGAGCAGATGCAGGAAGCCGAAGGCCGCCTGCCGGATTCGCTGATCGCCTGCATCGGCGGCGGCTCCAATGCGATGGGGCTTTTTCATCCCTTCCTCGACGACCGCAGCGTTGAAATTTTCGGCGTCGAAGCGGCCGGCCACGGCGTCACCACCGGCCTGCATGCGGCGTCGATTGCCGGCGGCCGTCCCGGCGTGCTGCACGGCAATCGCACGTATCTCTTGATGGATGCCGACGGCCAGATCACCGAGGCGCATTCGATTTCCGCCGGTCTCGATTATCCCGGCATCGGGCCCGAACACGCCTGGCTCAACGACATGGGCCGCGTGAAGTTTCTGTCGGCGACCGATGACGAAGCGGTGGCCGCGTTCCAGTTGTGCAGTCAGCTCGAAGGCATCATCCCGGCACTCGAGCCGGCGCACGCCCTGGCGCGCGTGTTCGACCTCGCGCCCAAGCTGCCGAAGGATCATCTGATGGTGGTCAACATGTCCGGCCGCGGCGACAAGGATCTCGACTCGGTGGCGCAGTTTCTCGAAAGCAAGAAAAAGAAATGACCACCCGCATCGAACGCCGTTTCGCCGCGCTGAAGGCTGAAGGCCGCGCCGCATTGGTGACCTTCACCATGTCGGGCGATCCCGATTATGCGTCGTCGCTCGCGCTTGCCAAGGCTTTGCCGAAAGCCGGCGCCGATCTGATCGAACTCGGCATGCCGTTCACCGATCCGATGGCCGACGGCGTCGCCATCCAGGCGGCCGGCTTGCGCGCGCTCAAGGGCGGGCAGACTTTGATCAAGACGCTGGCGATGGTGCGCGAATTTCGTCAGGACAATGACGACACGCCGATCGTGCTGATGGGTTACTACAATCCGATCTACATCTACGGCGTCGACAAGTTTCTGGTCGATGCCAAGGCCGCCGGTGTCGATGGGCTCATCGTGGTCGACCTGCCGCCCGAGGAAGATGTCGAGCTGTGTCTGCCCGCGCTCAAGGCGGGGCTCAACTTCATCCGCCTTGCGACGCCGACGACCGACGACAAGCGCCTGCCGGCGGTGCTGAACAACACGTCCGGTTTCGTTTATTATGTATCTATCGCCGGCATCACCGGGACGGCGGCGCCCGATGCCAGCAAGGTGACGGCCGCGGTCGAGCGCATCAAGCGACACACCAAGCTGCCGGTCGCGGTCGGTTTCGGCGTGCGCAATGCGGAAAGCGCCCGCGCCATTGCCGCCGGCGCCGATGGCGTTGTGGTCGGCTCGGCTTTGATCGATGTGCTGCGCGCCAATCTCGATGCCGAGGGCAAAGCCGGCCCGAATATGGTAAAAGCGGTGACGGCTCTGGTGGCGGATATTGCCGCAGGTGTGCGTTCTGCCAAGCGTTAATGCTGTCATCCCCGCGAAAGCGGGGATCCAGTAACCACAATTAGTTCATAGTGGCGCTGTAGAAGAACAAAGTACGACTTCTTGAGTTTACTGGATCCCCGCTTTCGCGGGGATGACATCAGAGACAGATGCGAGCACTTCATGAACTGGATCAACAACGTCGTCCGGCCGAAAATCCGCAGCATCCTGCGCCGCGAGACGCCGGAAAATCTCTGGATCAAGTGTCCCGAGACCGGCTCGCTCGTATTTTACAAAGACGTCGAAGCGAATCAGTTCGTCATTCCGAGTTCCGGTTATCACATGCGCATCAGCGCGCCGCTGCGCCTGAAGGGCATCTTCGACGGCGGCGAGTTCGAGGACATCGCGCTGCCCGAAGTGCAGATCGACCCGCTGAAATTCCGCGACGAGCGCCGCTACATCGACCGCCTCAAGGATGCGCGGACCAAGACCGGCTATCAGGACGCGGTGAAGCTCGGTATCGGCCGCCTCGAAGGCCAGATGGTCACCGTCGGCGTGCAGGATTTCGATTTCATGGGCGGCTCGCTCGGCATGGCGGCCGGCGAGGCGATCATCACCGGTTTTGAGACCGCCGTGCGGCGCAATACGCCCTACATCCTGTTCGCCGCTTCCGGCGGCGCGCGCATGCAGGAAGGCATCCTGTCGCTGATGCAACTGCCGCGCACCACGGTTGGTGTGCAGATGCTGCGCGAGGCCAAGCTGCCGTATATCGTCGTGCTCACCAATCCGACCACCGGCGGCGTCACCGCGTCCTATGCGATGCTCGGCGACGTTCATATCGCGGAGCCGGCGGCGCTCATCGGCTTTGCCGGACCGCGCGTCATCGAACAGACCATCCGCGAGAAACTGCCGGCCGGGTTCCAGCGCGCCGAATATCTCACCGAGCACGGCATGGTCGACATGGTCGTGCAGCGCCACAAGCTGCGCTCGACGCTCGCCGAACTGTGCCGCCTGCTGACCAAGCAGCCTATGCCCGGCGCGCAAGCAAACGGGCAAGAGCAATTGCCGGTTCCGGCGCACGCGTGACGTGAGCCCGGTCGACTCCATCCTGACGCGACTGCTGGCGCTGCATCCCAAGCGCATCGACCTGTCGCTCGGCCGCATCGAGCGGCTGCTCGCCGCGCTCGATCATCCCGAACGCAGATTGCCGCCGGTCATTCATATCGCCGGCACCAACGGCAAGGGATCGACCACCGCTTTCCTGCGCGCGATCCTCGAAGCCGCCGGCTTGCGCGTGCACGTCTATACCTCGCCGCATCTGGTGAACTTCAACGAGCGCTTTCGCATTGGTCAGGTTGGCGAAGGCCGGCTGGTGTCCGACGCGGAACTGTCAAAGGCTTTGGAAGACTGCGAACGCGCCAATGGCGGCGAGCCGATCACCGTGTTCGAGATAACTACAGCCGCCGGCTTTCTGCTGTTCGCGCAGAACCCCGCCGACGTGCTGCTGCTCGAAGTCGGCCTCGGCGGGCGGCTCGACGCCACCAATGTCATCGACACGCCGCTCGCGTCGATCATCACGCCGGTGTCCATCGACCACACCGAGTTCCTTGGCGATACGCTCGAAAAGATTGCCGCCGAGAAGGCCGGCATCATCAAGACCAATGTGCCGGTTATCGTCGCTGCGCAAAATCGTGACGCGCTTGCCGTGATCGAGCGGCAGGCGGCGCGGCTGAAGGCGCCGATCCGGATCGCCGGCGAGAACTGGACCGCGACCGAAGAGCGCGGCCGTCTGGTCTATCAGGACGACAACGGCCTGCTCGATTTGCCAGCGCCGAAATTGTACGGCCGCCATCAGTTCGAGAATGCGGGACTGGCCATTGCCGCGCTGCGCGCCATTGCGCAATTCAAAATTCCGCCGGCGGCCTATGAAGCGGGCATGACCAAAGCCGATTGGCCGGCGCGATTGCATCGGCTGGCCGCCGGCCGCCTGGTCGATCTGGCGCCGCCAGGCAGCGAGCTGTGGCTTGACGGCGGACACAATCCCGATGGCGGCCGTGCCATCGCTGCGGCGCTGGCCGACCTCGAAGAGCGGGTGTCGCGGCCTCTGGTGCTGATCGTTGGCATGCTGGCGACCAAGGACTTCGCCGGCTTCCTCAATAATTTCGCGGGGTTGGCGCGACGCCTGATCGCGGTGCCGGTCACGGACGCCGAAAAGGGTTTGCCGGCCGAGACGGTTGCTGAGGCGGCTCGCTCGCTCGATATCCCGGCGGCCAGCCGCGGCAATCTCGACGAGGCGTTAGAGGCGGTGTGCAAGCTCGACCTCGAGCCGCCGCCGCGGATTCTCATCACCGGCTCGCTGTATCTGGCCGGCGAAGTTCTGCGGGAAAACGGCACGCCGCCGCAGTAATTACTTCAAGAGTTTCATCAGGTCTGCTTTCTTCTGCTTCACCTGCTCCATTGTGCATTGCTGCGGCGCCATGTCGGGACGCCAGCGCAATAGGCGCATGCCATGACGGAAGCGGCCGCCGCTGAAGTGGTCGTAGCAAACCTCGACGACAAGTCTCGTTTTCAGCGGCTGCCATTCGCTTGAGCGCTTGGTCGACCATCGGCTTGGTCCACCGGGCTTGTCGCCGCTGAAACCTTCGCCGCCCGTCAATTTTTCAAGCTTTGCCGTCAGCGCTTTTTTCTCCTCGGCTTTCAACCCTGAGGTAAAGCCGACGTGGTCGAGCAGGCCTTCGTCGTTGTAAAGTCCGAGCAGCAGCGAGCCGACGGTCTTCTTGCCTTCGTTATACCGAAAGCCGCCGACGACGCAGTCGGCGGTACGCATGTTCTTGATCTTCTGCATGCCGAGGCGGTTGCCGCTCTGATAGGGCATGTCGCGTCGTTTGGCGATGATACCGTCGAGCGTGCCGCCGACCTGGGTCAGCCACTTTTTCGGTCCGGCAAGCTTCGCGGTCGCCGGGGAGAGCCTGATTCTTTTATGGCCGCGCAAATACTTTTTCGCGAAGGCGTCGAGCTTCTCGCGTCTCGTACTCAGCGTTTCGCCGGTCAATGGCTTGCCGGCGGCCTCGATGAGGAGATCGAAGACGATCAGTAGCGCCGGGGTCTCCGTGGAGAGACGCTTGACGCGACTCGCCGCCGGATGAATTCGCTGCAGCAACGCATCGAACGAGAATACGCGGCCTTCCGGCACGACGATTTCACCATCGAGGACAAAGCATCGCGCTTTCACCGCGGCCAAGGCCGCGACGAGTTCCGGGAAGTAGCGGGTCAACGATTGCCCGGATTTCGATTGCAGGTTGATGTCGTCGCCGTCGCGAAAGACCAGGCAGCGAAAGCCATCCCACTTGGGTTCGTATTGCCAGTCCGGTCCCTCCGGGATCGCATCCACGGACAGGGCTTCCATCGGCTTGTAGGAAAGACGCAGCGGTAGACTCATAGCCTGTTAACGCAAAACGGCCGGCTTTCGGCCGGCCGTTCACGAAAATCTTTTATCTGTTTGATCAGACCGCGCCGCTGATCCACTGATGCAGCTTCTGCTTCGGCGCGGCGCCGACCTGGCGATCGGCGATTTCGCCGTTCTTGAACAGCAGCAAAGTCGGGATCGACATGATGCCGTACTTGGCGGCGATCGCGGGGTTTTCGTCGACGTTCAGCTTGACGATCTTGACCTTGTCGCCGAGCGCGCCGGAAATTTCCTCCAGCGCCGGGGCGATCATGCGGCACGGGCCGCACCATTCCGCCCAGAAATCGACGACGACCGGCTCGGAAGCCTTGAGAACATCCGCGTCGAAGCCTGCATCCGTGGTTTTGCCGACGGCCATGGGAAGACCCTTTATTCTTGTGCGCGATGGGCGCGGGCGGGGCGGGGCGGGGAATCGCTCCGCCGATTACGAGGTGGCGAACGTATGAACCGCACCCCCTAGCGTCAAGGCGCTATCGCGCGGACGTGACCTGCGCCAGCGCATCGTCCAGTGCCTTGGCGGAAAGCTCCATCAGATCAGGCACTTCGGTCCAGATCAAAGCGGCGCGAATGGGCCGGTCCGGGTACAGTCTGGTGAGCACGGCGCGATAAAGCGCGAGCTGGCGCACATATTGCGGCGGCACCTCGGACAGCGCCCGCGGCGGCGGCCGGTTGGTCTTGAAATCGCCGATCAGGACGAAGGCGTCCGTCACGACCAGCCGGTCCACCTGTCCGGAAACCAGCAGGGTTTGTCCGGCAGTTTTCAGCCTGCCGACGATCGGCACTTCGGCGCGGCTGCCCGGTCCGAAGAGTTCTGCGAAGCGCGCCTCCTCAAGGACAGTCAGCACCTGGGCGGCGAGCTTCGGTTGCTCCGCCGCGTCGAGTTTGGAGCGCGACAGGTAATCGTTCGCCGCCTTGCGCCGCATCTCGCTCGGCATGGAGGGCAGTGACTGCAACAAGCGGTGAACGAGTGAGCCGCGCAGCAGGCCTTGCTCGTTGCCGCCGCCCGTAGCGACAGGCCGCACGTCGTCCTCGAGCATGCCGGATGGCGTCACTGTGCGCGCGGCGAATTGTTCGCGCGGCGCGTCGCGGGTCAGCCAGGCGGGCAGGGCGACCGAAACCGGTGTTTTGTTTTCGCCTTGTTTCGAGACGGGCGCGGGCAACGCCTCGCCCTTGCGATAGCGCTTGACCTCGCCGCCGCCATCGTCGGCGGGTTCGCTTGACGCCTTTTCGCTGAGCGCGTCATCGACAAGCTGATACCAGCAGCCTTTCGGGATAGCCTGGGAGCCCTTGGCGCCGCAGATGATCAACCGTTCGGCGGCGCGCGTCATCGCGACATAGAGAAGGCGGCGATATTCGTTGGTGGCATCCTGCTGCGCGGTCGTGCGCGCCTCCTTCATCGGGCCGATGTCTTCCTTCTGGCCCTTGGCCCAAACCAAGGCACCTGTGACCGCACCGCCTGCCAGCGGCAACAGGCGCGGGTCCTGCTTGCCGGTCGGTTTGCCGACCGTGTCGGCAAGGAACACGGTGTTGGCTTCAAGGCCTTTGGCGCCGTGCACGGTCATGACGCGCACTTCGTCGCGCGCCAGCTCCATGTCGCGGCGCACTTCGCTTTGCGCCGCGCGCAGCCAGTGGACGAAGCCCTGCAGTGATGGCGTCTGCTGCGTTTCATAGGTGAGCGCGAGATTGAGGAATTCGTCGAGCGCGTCGTTGGCCTCGGGTCCGAGCCGCGCGAGCATTTTGGCGCGGCCGTGCAACGCGCCCAGCACATGGGCGAAGAAGGCGAACGGGGTCAGCCGGCGCGCGGCGTCGCTGAGTTCATCGAGGGCACTTGCGGTTGTCGCGAAAGCCGCATTGGCCCTGAGCGATGCGCGCAATGAGCCTTTCCGATTGTAGGCCAACTCGAATAGCAGCTCTTCGCTCAGCCCGAACAAAGGTGACTTCAGCACGCTGGCCAATGCCAGATCGTCGTCCGGCAGCAGCAGCGCATCGGCGAGCGCCATCAAATCCATCACCGCGATATGTTCGGTCAGCACGAGGCGGTCGGCGCCGGCGACCGGCACACCGGCGCTTTTCAGCGCGCGGATGATGGCCTCGAACAACGGGCCGCGCTGGCGCACCAGCACCAGCACCTCGCCGGCCTTGAGGCCGCGCGCCATCCACAGCTTCACGTTCGCGGCGATGCGGCGCGCCAGCCGCACCCGCGGACTTTCCTCGCTCTCGGTATCGAAGGGTGCGTCCCAGCCTTCCATTTCGCGGCGTTCGGCCGGCTCGGTTAGCGGCCAGACCTCGACCAGGCCGGGCGCAGCGCCGGGCAGCGACCGGTGTTCAGGAATGCCGGCCTCGTCGGTGGTGATGCTGGCGTAGATGTCCTTGTCGCGGAAAACCTGATCGACCGAGCCAAGTACATTCTCGCCGGAACGGAAGGAGGAATGAAACTTGAGCGACTTCCAGCCGAGCTCTGGCGTATCGAACTGACGCGCGAACAGGCGGCGCATGGCGTCGAATTCCTTCGGCTGCGCACCCTGAAACGAAAAGATCGATTGCTTCTCGTCGCCGACGGCGAACACCGTGCGCTTGACGTTCGGCCGCGCGCCGCCCGGCATGAATTCGGACACGATGGTCTTGATGATGTCCCATTGCTTCGGACTGGTGTCCTGGGCCTCGTCGATGAGAACGTGGTCGATGCCGAGATCGAGCTTGTAGAGAACCCAGGCGGCGGACGAACGTCCGAACAACTGGTTGGTCTTGTCGATCAGGTCGTCGTAGTCGAGCAGTGCGCGGCGCTCTTTCTCTTTTTTGTAACGGCCGATGACGTCGGCGGCGATGGTGATGAGCGCGCGGGTCCGATCGCGTGCGGCGACCGCGCGTTCGCGGGCGAGCAGCGCGCAGACGCGATCCTGCTCGCGCTTGAGTTTGTCGAACCAGTCCGGATGGTCCTCGACAATCGCCTTGGTGACGATGTTCTTGCGCGGCGACAGCTCGGCCGTGCAGAACACGCGCAGGTAATTGTCGATGCGGTCGCGGCCGAAGCTTTGCTGCGCGGCGAGCAAGGCCTCGATGTGGTTCTTGTCAGTCTTTGAGCCGAATTCCAGAACTTCGATCAGGGCCGGCCAATCGGATTCGGGAACGGCCGACCGCGCGAAGAATTCGTGCTCGAGCGATTCGGCGGTGTCCTTCGGATCGACGCCGAAACTGTGCGACAGCGCGTCGATGGCGGCATCGACGCTTCCGGCTTTTTCGATCCAGCGGGCGATGTCGTCGCGTTTCTTGATGGCGCCGCCGATGACGTCCTTGAAGGTCTGGTCGGCGGCGACGACGATGGCGGTGGCGAGCGCCTTGCCAAGTGCGCTGTCCGGCGCAGCCGAGGCTTGCAGCAAAACATCCAGCGTCAGCCGGTCGAGCAGTTCGGTGGTCTGCGCTTCGTCGAGCACGGTGAAGCGCGCCGCGACATTGGCTTCGAACGGAAATTGATGCAGCAGCCGCGTGCAGAAGGCGTGGATGGTCTGCACTTTCAGGCCGCCCGGCGTCTCCAGCGCCGACGCAAACAGCCGGCGCGCGCGGGCGCGGTCAGTGGTGCTTGCTGTCTTGCCGGTGGAGCCCTTGATCTTCTCATCCAGCGCGGCGTCGGGCAGCGTGCTCCATTCGGCGAGCGTGCCGAACACGCGGTTCGCCATATTGGCGGCGGCGGCCTTGGTGAAGGTGATGCAGAGAATTTTCGCCGGATCGACGCCGCGCAGCAGCAAATTGATAACGCGCTGGGCGAGCACATGCGTCTTGCCGGAACCGGCATTGGCCGAGACGAAGGCCGACGTGTCCGGGTCGGCGGCGTCGATCTGCACGCGGCTGACTTCGGGCGGGATGGTGCGGGGGGAGGTCATGGTGCTCTCTTACCCTTTCCCCTTGTGGGAGAGGGTGCCGAGCCATAAGCGCGTTGACGCGCGTCTTCGACGCGCTGTGGCGAGGCGGGTGAGGGGTCAGAGCGAAACGTCGGGTCCGACCCCTCACCCGGCTCGCGCTTCGCTTTCGCTCGCGCGATCCACCCTCTCCCACAAGGGGAGAGGGTAAGCGCGTTCGCCGCCAAGTTCCCGTTCCCCCACATACTCATCATTCCCCGCCCTCATCGCCGCCACCACTGAGCGACCACTCCTTGACGCGGGCGAGATGGTCGTAGTCGCCGTAATGGTTGGTCCACATCGGATGCACCAGCGACAGATACGGCGTGCCGGCGTTCTCGAACTTCACCGCCAATTCCTTGAGCCGCTTCAGCGCGTAATCGGACTGCGTGTCCGGCGTGCCTTCCTTGAAGGTAATGTCTTCCGGTTTGCCGGCCGGATCGCCGCCTTTCAGCGTTACATAAGTGATTTCCGAAATCGAACCGGGGCGCAGACCCTTGAAGCCGCCTTCGCGTAATATCGCGCCTTCCAAAGTCAGTTGCGGTGCCAGGCCGGTGCTGACCTGTTTCCTGGTGCGCGCCGCGCCGGTCTTGTAATCGATGATGGCGTAGCTGCCGTCGCGCCGCCATTCGATGCGGTCGGCGATGGCCGACAATGTGAATTCGCGCGCGCCGACGGGGAATGTCAGTTCGCCCCTGATTTCGCCATGCAGGGTCGCAACGCCGTCGCGCCGCGCGCGATCCCATTGCGCGAACCATTGCGCGATGCGCTTGAAGCGTGGCCACCAGAACGCCTGCGCCTCGGGATAATCGATCAGCGGCGCGAAACGCTTCTCGCCAAGCTCGAGCAATTTGCGTTGCGGGTCGGCCGGAAAGCCATCGGCGAATTGCACGGTGAAGTCGCCAATGGCGCCGTGAATGACCGTGCCGCGGTCGCGCGCGCCCGGCAAAGTATCGACGGCGTCGAGCGGATAAAGCCGCAGGATGTATTTGGCATAGACCGTGTAGGGATCGCGCAGCCAGTCCTCAATCGCGGTGACCGACAGGCGCGACGGCCGCGCCGCGACCGGCGGCGTCGGCGCGGGGCGTTCGGCCGCCTTCACCGATGCAGGCGCATCGAGCGCGCGGGCGAGGTCCAGCGTCCTGTTGCCGCGCGCCAGCACCTCTTTCCAGCGTTCCTTGCCGGCGAGCGCGGCGATGCGCTGCACGAAGCGCGACGTCACGGTCGGCGCGCCAGCGAGCTTGGCCGCACGCGTCAGCACGATTTCAGGGGCCCCCAAGGATTGCGCGAAGTCGTGCGCCGACAGACCAATGCGCCGTTCCGGCGGATCGAGGCCAAGCTTGGCGCGCATCGGCCGCGACAGCCACGGATCGCTGCGCGTTTCCGGCGGCCAGGTCGCTTCGTTGAGACCGCCGAGCACCAGCAGGTCGGCGGTCTGTAAACGCGCTTCGAGCGGCCCGTAAATATGCACGCGCACATCGCGCGTCTCCGGCCGGCGCACCACGCGGTCGCCGATTGTCCCGTGAAACAGCTCGACATAATCGCCGCGATCCGCCGACAGGCTTTGCGCCGTCGGGCTGTCGCTTATTTCCCCTAACGCCGTTTCCAGCGCGATGCCGTCGCTGCCGGAAAACGCCACAATGGCGCCGTCGGCGTCGCGGCTCAAATTGGCGATGACGTTGCGATGGCATTCGGCCAGGGACGCCAGTTTGTGATCGCCGGCTTTCAGGGATTCCAGTGACGCCAGCGCGTCTTTCAATCTGCCGATCAGCGCCGCGGCGTCGTCGAGTTCGTCGGGTGTGATTAGCCAGCGTGGATCGCTGCGATGCATGCCGTCGCGATTGACGCGGAAAGTCGCCAGCGCATGGGCCAGGCCATCGCTGCCGGGCTTCGGCCGCGGCCCGCGCAATAAAGCGCGCTCCAGCGCGGCGATGGCGCTGCCGTGAACGCCTTCGTTTGCGCCGAGCCGCAGCAGCGGATGCTTGAGCAAGGCCAGCAGCGTCACCGGCTTCAAGCCATCGAGTGCGGCTTCGGCGGCGAGTCGCGCAAAGCGTCCCGCTTGCGTCTCCGGCAGCGGATCGCCGCCCGAGTCATCGACCGCGACATGCCAGCGCTCCAGCGCGGCAACGACACGGCGCGCCAGCGCGCGGTCGGGCGTCACCAGCGCCACGGTCTTGCCCGCGGTCTCCAGCGCCTCGCGCAAGGTCACGGCAATGGCGAGCGCTTCCTCTTCGGGATTGGCGGCTTCGATCATGCTGACGTTCGCCAGCGCCGTGTCGGTGGCCGGACCGAACGCTGCTTCGTCGCGCTGCGCCTGCCAGCGGTCGGTGGTCGCGGCCGGGCGCAAGGCTTCGGAGGCCAGTCGCTCGCGGCCATGCGCCAACGACGCGCTGATCATTTCGACTTCGTCGCGCGCGATGCCGATGGTGGTCAGCAGCGCCTGCATGGAAAACTGCGCATGGCTGGACGCCGGCGCGCCGTCATGCGTCTGGTCATCGGTGTTGCCGGTGATTGATTGCCACGCGGCGTCATCGAGATCCATGTCGAGGCCGGGCAGCACCACGGCCCCATGCGGCAGCCTGGCGATGGTCGCCAGCAATTTCGCCGTCGCCGGCATCGAACCGGTCGAGCCGGCGGCAATCACCGGCGCATTGCTGCCGGCCAGACGCCGGGCTTCGGCCTCGATAAGCTTGTCGCGCCGCTCGGCCGCTTCGATGGCACCGCGCTCGGCGCGCACGGCGGGCCAGACCTCGCGCGCGATCTTCAAAAAATCGAGCGACATCTGCCAGTAGCGGTCGAGATCGTCGGGCACCAAGCCGTCGAGTTCTTTCCAGTCGACCTGCCGCGTCGTCATGTCGTCCATCAGCCGCGCCAGATCGTCAGCCAGGGCCAGCGCGGCCGGCGGCGTATTGGCGATCAGCGGCGCGCCTTCGGCGCTGCGCACGGCCGGCGAGTTTGCCCATTGCAAAATGAGTTCGGCGAGCAGCAGCCGGCGCTCCAGCGGCGCGATCGCTTCCGGCAAAGCCAAACCATCGGCGGACGACCCGGCAAAGACGATCTCGTCTTCATCGACGTCACCGAGCGGCACGATGCGCGGCAAAATCGCGGCGTCGCCATCCAGCTTTTCGAGAAAGACGTCGCGGGCGAGGCGGCAGGCGCGCCGCGTCGGCAGATAGAGCGTGGCGCGGCAAAGCTCCAGCGGATCGTTCGAGGCCGGAAATCCCGGCACCAGTTTGCCTTGACGCAACGCGTCGATCAGCGCCGGCAGAAACGGCACCGAGGCGGGGATATTGAAGACGTTGGGTTTGGCGGCCGGCATCTCGCCTCACCATACACGCTTCGCGCTAGCCGGTGCTCGCTGAAATCGCCGCTTCCGCCTCGGCAATCGCTTCCGGCGTGCCGACATGCATCCACAGGCCTTCAAGGCGCAGGCCATGCAGGCGGCCTTGCTCGATGGCGCTGGCAAAGAGCCTGGTCAGGGAGAAAGCGCCCTGCGGCGCGCTTTCGAACAGGCGCGGCGACAGGATCGCGGCGCCGGCATAGACGAAAGGCGCGATGTCGCGTTCGGTGCGCGCCGTCAGGCGGCCATCCGGCGCCATGGTGAAATCGCCGCGCCCTGCATAGCCGATGCTGCCGGCGCCGGGCGCCAAGAGCAGCAGCGCGTCCATCGTGGCCGGATCGAAGGCCTCGGCCAGCCGCGTCAGGTTCGGCCTGACGCTGTCGATCCAGATCGTGTCTGAATTGATGTGGAAGAACGGCGCGTCTCCCAAGAGCGGCAGCGCCTTGACGACACCGCCGCCTGTATCGAGCAGCACGCCGCGCTCGTCGGAAATGGTGACTTGCGGCGACGTGCGCGACGCGACGTGGCGTTCGATCTGTTCGGCGAGATAATGCACATTGACGATGGCGCGCTCGACGCCGGCATCCGCCAGCCGATCGAGCACATGATCGAGCAGCGCTTTGCCGGCGACTTTCACCAAGGGCTTGGGCATCGAGTCAGTGAGTGGCCGCATGCGCTGGCCGAAGCCGGCGGCGAGCACCATGGCGGTTTGCGGAGTCTTGCTCATTTACGATTTGACCTTGGGCACCGGAATGTTGACGCGATACCAGGCGGCAAGTGCGGCCAGATCCGGATGCGCCAGCGAACGCTGGAGATAGGTCCATACGCGCGGCAGATGACGCAAATATTGCGGCTTGCCGTCGCGGCGGTCGAGACGGGCAAAGATACCGAGAATCTTCGAGGCGCGCTGCGCGGCGAAGGTCGCATAAAGCCGCGCGAAGGCCGGCGCGTCGAAGCCCGGCTCGGCTTTCATGCGCGCGCGCGTGTAGCGCGACAACAGCGAAATCTCCGTCATCTCCGGCACCGTAACGCGGGCATCCTGCAACAGAGAGGCGACGTCGTAGGCGGCGGAACCCATCATCGCGTCTTGAAAATCCAGCAGGCCGACTTGGGCGATGCCGTCGCGCTCCGGCAGCCAGATGATGTTGGGCGAATGGTAATCGCGCAGCACCCAGGTTTGCTGCGCGGTCAGCGCCGGCGTCAGCGCCGCGCGCCACAGCGCGATGTAATCGTCGCGCACTTCGTCGGTCGGCGTCGCGCCGAGCAGCGGCAGGAACCAGTCGAGCAGCAGCTCGGTCTCGATCAGCATCGCGTCCATGTCGTAGCGCGGCACGCGGTATTGAACGCCGGCCTCGACGGTCAGCGTGTCCGGCGTGCGCTCGCGATGCAGCGCTGCCAAAAGATCGGCGGCGATCTCATAGCGCGCCTCGATCGGCGACGGCGGATCGCCTTCGACGATGAGCTCATCGCCGAGATCTTCCAGCACCAGCAATCCGCCGTCGCGGTCGGCGGCGAAGATTGCCGGCGCCGAGAAGCCGAGCATGCGCAAGGCCCGCGCCATGGCGATGAACGGCGTCACCGTCTCGGCCAGATGCGCGATGGCGCTATAGGGCTTGCCGTCGCGCACCGGCGGCCCGTCCGGCCGGCGCGGCGAGTTCATCAGAATATAGCTGACGCCGTCGCGCAGCAGCCGCTCGTAGGAGCGCGTCGAGGCATCGCCCTGAATGCGGCGGCGCGTGGCCTGACCAAAACCGGTGTCGTTGAGAAAACGGCGGATCGCCGCGATGCGCTCGGCGCGCGCGGCGAAGGCGCCATAGCCGGTGATCTGGGCGTGGCGGAACGTCTCGCCCTGCGGCGGCGACAAGGTCAGCGCAATGTCGAGCCGGTCGGGCGGCAATTGACTGCCGGCGCGGTCGGGCCATTCGAGCAAGGTCACCGCAGTTTCCGGCACGTCCTCGAAGCCAAGCTCGTTGAGCTCGCCCGGGCCGCCGAGGCGGTACAGATCGGCATGCACCACCGGAAAGCGCGGCAGATCGTAGTTCTGCATCAGCGTGAAGGTCGGGCTGGGAACTTCGATGCTGTCGTCGCCGGCGACATGGCGGATGAAGGCGCGGGCGAAGGCGGTCTTGCCGGCACCGAGATCGCCGGACAGCGTGATCAGGTCGCCCGGCTCGATCAGCCCGGCGACGTCCGCCATCAGCCGGGCGGTCGCCTGCTCGTCTTCGAGCGCCACCGAGAAGCTGTAGCCGCCGGCCGTGGTGGGGAACATCGAATCATCCGCATGAGGGCAAAACCCTTATAAACGGGACTTATGCAAAAGCGCCAGACTGGCCGCTTTACTCCGCCGCGAGGCGTGTCTCGCTGGCGATCATGTCCTCGATGATCTTGCGGGCGCGCATCGAGCCGGCGTCGATGTTGAGATTGCGCAGCGGCGCATCCGGGCGTTCGTCGATCACGCGCTGCTGCGCTTCGACCACGACCAGGTCCTCGAGGAAGATATTGGCATTGGCCTCGCGCAGCAGCGAGGTCAGCGACTGGTCGCCCAGTTTGTAGTTGCGCGTCATCGACCAGAAATACATGCAGGTGGTGTCGGTTTCCGGCGTGATCGAATTGAGCACGCGGCCGTTGACGCCCTGCGAGCGGTCGCCATTGGGCGCGCCGGTGCCGGCGGGCGCGACGCCGACATCGAGCACGATGGTGCAGGGCGCCTCAAAGCGGATGATCTGCCAACGGTCGACATTGCCGGGCTTGCCGAGCTGCGCGCGCCAGAACGGCGGCGCGTCGATGTCGAGCATCCAGCGTGTCGAGGTGACGGTACGGCCCGAATGCGTCGTCGTCATCGGCGTCTCGGCAACGTGCTTCGAGCCGATGCTGGTGATGTGCACGAAGGATTCGTGCGTGAGGTCCATCAGGTTATCGACGAACAGCCGGTAGTCGCATTTGGCGAAAAGAGTTTTGCCGTCACCGGCCCATTCGGGATCGTCATTCCAGTGCATGTCGGGCACCAAAGCTGGATCGGCCAGCGCCGGATCGCCCGGCCAGACCCAGACATAACGGTGGCGGTCGAGCGCCGGATAGCTGCGCACTTTCGCCGCCGGATTGAGGTTGTCCTGCGACGGCATGCGTGTGCACTGGCCTTTGCCGTCGAAGCCGAGGCCGTGGTAACGGCAGACGATTGTCTCGCCTTCGAGCCAGCCCATCGACAACGGTAGCAGGCGATGCCAGCAGGCATCTTCAAGCACGGCGAGCGAGCCGTCGGCCTTGCGCCACATCACCATTTTGTTGTTGCAGACCGTGCGCGCCAGCGGCTCGCGCTTGCCGACTTCGTAGCTCCAGGCCGCGATATACCAGGCGTTGAGCGGAAAACTGCGCGGCGTTGCCATGATGTTACCCCCGTGACCAATGCCCTCTCTGAGGCATTGCCGGACAGATTGCCCTGCGGCGCATGCGCAAACAATAGGGCGCAGGAAAAATGAACTGCGGCGCGGATGTGGCGAGGAGCGGGAAGCACCGCAGCTTTGCCTTCGTTTCAACGCGCGCCTGTCGCGGTTCCCCGCATCCACCACATCGTCGCCATCGTTGCATTAAACATCGCAGTTCCGCGCGTGCAGTGCGGAACGCATGCGGTGACGCGACGTTTGTTAAGTACGGGTTAAGGGTTTCAACGAAGGAGCATCATGATGCGTAGACTTATTACTGCACTCTCGGTCGCCGCGATGACCGCCGGCGCGATCGCCATGCCGACTTTGGCAAGCGCGCAACAGGGCGCTCAGTACACCACCGGTTATGCTGGCCCGGTCGCCGGCGCGGCCGTGGGCACAGCTGTTGGCGTTGGCCTCTATAATGGTTGGTACGGCACCAGCTCGGCTATCACGACTGGCGCGCTTTCGACCACTGTTGGCGGTGCAATTACTGCCGGCGGCATCGCCGGCGTTGGCACTGTCGCTGCGATCGGCAGCGTGTTTCAGCCGTGCCGCGGCTTCCATGCTCTGTTCGGCGCCAATAAGGATGCCTGCGTGAACGGCGAGTATGTCGGCTACGCGCCGCGCCGCATGCGCTAGTTCATCTTGAACAGAAAGCCTCCGCGGTTTGCCGCGGAGGCTTTTTTTGTTGGCTAAGCTGCGCTCTGCTTGGCGGCGGGCTTGGCGACCGGGTCGGCCGCGTGCGTGAGCGGAAACATGCAGACAACTTTGGTGCCGGCGCCGACCGTCGACTCGATTTCGATGGTGCCGCCATGCAATTCGACGAAGGAACGCACCAGTGACAACCCCAGCCCGGTGCCGCGATGTTCTGAGCCCTGCGAGTCGGTTTCGAACCAGTCGAAAACCTTGTCTCTTGCTTCCGGCGGAATGCCAGGTCCGCGATCAACCACGGTGAACACCACCGCCCCGTCCTGGCGTTCGGCAGACAAAGTCACGGCGGCGCCTTGCGGCGAGAAGCCGACGGCGTTGGATAAAAGATTGAACAGCACCTGGCGCAGGCGGCGCTCGTCCGCGCTGAAGCTGCCGATGCCCGGCGCGGCAAGAATTTCCAGCTTCAGGTTGTTCTTGACCAGCCGGTCGAGCACGCCTTCCGCCGCCGCTTCCATGCATTTGCGGATGTCGACGTCGGACAAATTCAGCGTCATGGCGCCGGCGTCGATGGTAGCGAGGTCGAGAATGTTATTGATGATCGCCAGCAGCGCATTGGTCGATGTCGTGATGTAGCCGAGATATTCATGTTGCTTGGCATTGAGCGGACCGAATGCCGGATCGCCGAGCAAATTGGCGAAGCCGATGATATTGGTCAGCGGCGAGCGCAATTCATAGGACACATGGTGCACGAATTCGATCTTGATGCCGTCGGCGGCGACCAGCGCCTCGTTGCGGTCGAGCAGCGCCCGCTCGACATTGACGGTATCGCTGACGTCCTGGAAGGTCACGAGGGTCGCGCCGTCCGGTAGCGGCATGGTTGCCATGTCGATCACCACGCCGTCGCGTCGTTCGAGCCGCGCGACGACCGGCTCGCGGCCGTCGATCGCTGTCACGGCGGCGCGCAGCGTGCGCCAGACGGTATTGTCATCGTGCAATGCTTGCGACCAGGCGGTAACGGCTTCGATATGCGGGTGGGCGTCGAGTGCTTCCGGCGACAGCTTCCACATGCGCTGGAACGCCGGGTTGTGCAGGCGGATCCGGCCGTCCGAGCCGAACACGGCAACCGCTTCAGCCAGATGATCGAGCGTCTCGCTCTGCACCTTGATCAGCGCATCGTAGCGGCGATGCATGTCGAGGCGTTCGGTGACGTCGTCATAAAGATAGGTAATGCCGCCTTCCGGATTGGGCGTGGTGACGACGCGCAAGGTGCGGCCGTCGGGCAGGTGCCACATGTGCTCCTGCGGTTCGACCATGCGGTAGGCTTCGTAGAGCTGCTGCTTCCACTGCCGGAAGTCCTGCTGCTCGGGCAGCTTGCGGTCGGCCCGCAGTTTATCGAGCACGGCGCTGTCGGTCGGGTTCTGGTCCAGCGTTCCGGCATCGAGGTCGAACAGCGACCGGAACGCGGTGTTGTAGAAGATCAGCTTGCGGTCGACGTTGAAGATAGCGACGCCGGTGGCGAGCTGGTCGAGCACGCGGCGGTGCGCGTCGATCATGCGCGCGAGTTCCGAACGCATGGTCTCGGCTTCAGTGCGATCGATGGCGATGCCGGCGCTGCCGCCGCCGCTCGGTGCGTCGATGACGTCGAAGATGCGGCGTTCGCCGGCGACGATGGCCGGCAGGCGCTTGGTGAAAGCTTCGCCGGCGGCGCGGGCGCTTGCTGCCTCGGCGCGGGCCGGGCGGTCGAGCAGTTCGAGTTCGCGCGCCACCGCGTCGGTCGGATCGACCGCTTCGACGGCGCGGGCGTATGCCGAATTGGCGAATACCAGATGGCCATTGCCATCGCGCGCCCAGACCGGCGCCGGCAGCGATTCGAGCAGCGCCTTCATGGTCTCGACATCGGCGTTGAGACGGTCATGGCGCGTGGCGAGATCGACAAGATCGCGCTCGATGCCGCTGACGTCGCGCAGTCGCAGAACGGCGCGGCCGCCAACGGCGCGGCCGGTGGCCTCGAGCGGGCGGCCGGCCGACGTTGTCAGTGTCATGACAAAGCCGCGGCCATCGCCGCGCAAGGCCGTGACGGCTTGTTCGATGGCCTGCGCCGTTGCCGGTTCCAGCCAGGCGCCGAAGGCTAGCACGCGCTCCGCATTGCCGGCGACGATGATGGACGTATCGCCGAGAATCTCGGGACGGTCGTCTGCTGCGGTCCAGGTCACCAGCACTTGCGGATCGGACAGAAACAGCTGCTTGAAGCGGTCGGCTTCGGCTTGCAGTGCCAAGGTGTCGTCGCGCGTACCGGGATCATGGCGGCCGGCGTTGCGGCGATTGCGGATCATGACGACGGCGGCGACAACGGCAAAGCAGGCGGCGCCGGCAAACAAAGTGAGCGTGACGATTTCCTGCCGGTCAAACAGACCGGCGGCGCGGTTAAGCGCTTCCGCTCCGGCTTCGGCCGCGCTGAATGGGACGCAAAGATGGGCGAGGACGGTGGCGGAGAGGACTCCACCTCGCCTCGGACGAGAGCGCAGCCTCTCGTTCGACGTCCGGATCGTCTCCGGCATTTCAGAATTGCCCCAAAGGATACGCAACGTGGATTGCGTCAACGGACGCGAGCGATGTCCGCAACATCGGACGCGAATCGTTGGACTTTACCCCCACGGGGAGTCGCGCCGAAAGAGTCCATATGGTGAACGTGTCGAGGCAATGCGGATATTCGAACGACGCGGAAATCGCCGCGAGCCTGCCGGTTATTTCGTGGCTTCAGCGCGCTTGACCAGGTCTTCGATACTGATGCGGCCGAGTGCCAGCGAAAAGCTGCGTTCCGCTTCGGCCAGCGCCGGGTTCACGACATCGCTGACCAGTTCCGGCAACGATGTTTGCGGTTCCTCGTCGTCGTCCGCGCTCGAGGCCGCGCGCAGGATGTCTTCTGCGGTGATTTTCTTGTGTTCGCGCGCCAGTTCGTAGCCGCCGTGCGGTCCGCGAATGCCTTTCAGGATGCCGTCGCGGACAAGCGCTTGCAGCACCGGCTCGAGATGGCGCGGCGGCAGCTTGTGACGCGCCGCCAAGGCCTTGCCCGATACCGGCCGGCCTTGAGCATTGATAGCCACGTCAATGACGGCGGCAATGGCAAGTATGCCTTTGCGGGAAACCAGCGGCATTATCGGCACCAGTTGCAACTAATTTCAACGGTAATAGGCTACAGTCAGCAATTCGTCTAGCCGATAATTGGAATAAAGTTCATTTCAACCACCGGTGGACCCAAATCCACCAATTCCTCTCGTTGTTTCATCGAGGGTGGCGACTTCAATAAAAGTCACGCGCGCTACGGTTGCGACCACTATCTGGGCTATGCGCATGCCGCGCGCGATCTCAACTGATTCGGTACCGTGATTGATGAGGATGACCTGGATCTCGCCGCGATAATCCGCGTCGATCGTGCCGGGCGAATTGAGGACCGTCACACCGTGTTTGGCGGCGAGACCGGAACGCGGACGCACCTGCGCTTCGAAGCCGTTCGGCAATGCGATAGCCAATCCTGTCGGCACCAACAAGCGCGCACTCGGTGCAAGCGTGAGCGGCGCGTGCGCGGGCACGGCGGCGGTGAGATCGAAACCGGCGGCAAGCTCGGTCTGATAGGCCGGCAACGGCAGATCTTGCGCATGCGCCAGACGGGTGATGCGAACGTCAACGATGTTCAACTCTTGTCTCCCTTCAACGCCGCGGATATGCGCGCAATCAGCATCGTGGCAGCGTCTTCCTTGCTTTGCGGCGGCCAGGGCTCGGCGCCGGAGATCGTGACCAGCGTGATGGTGTTGTTGTCGCCGCCCATGATGCCGGTATCGGGCGATACATCGTTGGCGAGAATCCAGTCGCAGCCCTTCCTGGCGAGCTTGGCCTTGGCGTTGGCCTCGACGTTCTCGGTCTCGGCGGCAAAGCCGATCACCAGCGAGGGACGTCCCGATGGACGATGCGCGATGGTCGACAGGATGTCCGGGTTTTCCGTGAGCGACAGTTCGGGCGTCGCGCTGCCGGCTTTCTTCTTGATCTTCTGCGCGCCGACATTGGCGACACGCCAGTCGGCAACGGCGGCGGCGAAGATGGCGACGTCGGCGGGCAGCGCGCGCTCGACTGCCTCGAGCATGTCGCGCGCGGTTTCCACGCTGACAACTTTAACACCGTCCGGCTTCGGCAAATTCACCGGCCCGCTGATCAATGTCACATCGGCGCCGGCCGCGGCGGCGGCCTGCGCAATGGCGTAGCCCTGCTTGCCGGACGACCGGTTGGCGATATAGCGCACCGGATCGATCGGTTCATGCGTCGGACCGGCGGTGATCAGCACGCGCTTGCCTTGTAACGGTTGCGGCGCGCCCGCTGCCTTGAAAATTCTCTCGACGCCCGCCGCGATTTCCAAGGGCTCGGCCATACGGCCAAGGCCGCGTTCGCCGCTCTCGGCCATTTCGCCGCTATTGGGACCGATAAACGTGACGCCATCGGCGGCGAGCTGCGCCAGATTGCGCTGCGTCGCTTTGTGCGACCACATTGCCGGGTTCATCGCCGGCGCCAGCACGATCTTCGCTTTGGCCGCCAACAGGACAGCGGTGGCGAGATCGTTGGCCAGGCCATTCGCCATCTTGGCCATCAGGTCGGCGGTCGCCGGTGCGACGACGATCAGGTCGGCTTCGCGCGCCAGGCGGATATGGCCGACGTCGAATTCATGCGTCGGGTCGAACAGATCGGAAAAAACCCGTTCGCCGGTAATGGCGCCGGCCGACAGAGGCGTGATGAATTCCTCGGCCGCCTTGGTCAGAATGCAGCGGACGGCGATGCCGCGCTCTTTCAGCCGCCGGATCAGATCGAGCGACTTGTAGGCGGCGATGCCGCCGCCGATGATCAGCAGGACCCGCCTGACCGGCGCCGGCTCGTTCGCGTGCCGGCCGGGCGCTGGGGCGGGCGGCGTCTCGGTGTCGCTGGCGGCGTCGCGCAGAATATTGCGGATCTCGTCTTCGACCGAGCGGCCATGGTGGGCGGCGCGCAACCGCAATTGCTGCTTGAGCGCCTCGTCGATCTGCCGGACGGTGAGCGAGGCCATGAAAACCGTTGTAAAAACAGTTGCTTAATCGCATATGATGGCGTTGCCATCAATGCAATCATAGCAAATTCGGCGATATTCTCAAGGCCTCAGGCCAGGCTGCGCAAGGTCTCGCGCAACTGCTCAGCGCTGCCATTGGCGATGCGGAATTCGACCTCGACATGGGTCGATTTCCAGACCGGATAGGCCTTGTGCAACAGCTTGCGGCCCGCCTCGGTAATAACCAGGCGGCGGCTGCGCTTGTCCTCTTTATCGATCGTAACCTTCAGCAAATCGCGCCGCTCCAGCGGCTTCAGATTGGCGGTCAACGTGGTGCGGTCCATCGCCAGCAGCGTGGCGACGCTGCCGATGGTCGGCGGTTCAGGCCGGTTGAGCGACATCAGCAGCGAGAACTGCCCGCTGGTGAGATCGAACGGCCGCAGCGCCTCGTCGAAACGCCGCGCCAGCATGCGGGCGGCGCGCTGGACATGCAGGCACAGGCAGGCATCGCGCACTTCGATCGTGGCGGAAAACGGCAAGATATCGCTGGCATCCGGACTGATATTTTGCCGCGCGTTTTGCCGGGTTGACATGAGGCAATATAGGTTGATATCAACGTATTTGTCAAGGAATGGATCACAAGAAGGGAAGCGCCATGCAGGTTACCCCCTATCTGATGCTGGACGGCCGCTGCGAGGAAGCGCTCGAGTTCTACAAGAAGGCGGTTGGCGCCGAAGTCGGCACGTTGATGCGCTTCAAGGATGCGCCTCCCGGCGCATGCGCCGCCGGTGCCGAAAACAAAATCATGCATGTTGCGTTCAAGGTCGGCGACACGACGTTGATGGCGTCCGACGGCAGCAATGCCAACAGACCGGAATTCAAGGGCATCTCGCTGTCGCTCAACGCCAAAGATGAAGGCGATGCCGAGCGGATGTTCAGTGCGCTCGGCGAGGGCGGCCAGGTGCAGATGCCATTGGACAAGACATTTTTCGCCAAACGCTTCGGCATGGTCGCCGACAAGTTCGGCGTCAGCTGGATGATCATCGCCGAATAGCGGACGGAAAGTCCGCAATAGAGTCTTCAACGCAAGGAGCACCGCGATGCTTGAGAAGACCGGCACGCTCGCGCCCGCGTCCGAACTGGCGGCTAATTGCAAAGTCCGTTTTCCCAACGAGAGCGCCGACTATCGCCGCGCCCGCACCGCACTGCTGGTCGAGGAAATCGAATTGCGCCGGCACATCGAGCGCGTCGCCGCGCAACGCCGTGCATTGCCGCCCGGCGGCGAAGTGAAGAACTACACGTTCGTCGGCGAGGCCGGGCCGACCGACCTGGCCAATATGTTCGGCGACAAGGATACCTTGGTCATCTACACCTACATGTTCGGGCCGCAGCGCGAAAAGCCCTGCCCGATGTGTACGTCGTTGTTGAATGCCTGGGACGGCGAAGCCCGCGACATCATGCAGAACGTCGCGCTGGCGATCACGGCGCGGTCGTCGATCGACCGGTTGAGGGCGTTCAAGTGGGAGCAAAGCTGGCGCGGCCTCAAGCTGTACTCAGACACAAGCGGTGACTTCAGCCGCGACTATCATGCCGTCACGCCCGACGGCGGCGACGATGCCGGTCTCCATGTCTTTACAAAGCGCGATGGCGCGATCCGTCATTTCTGGAGCGCCGAGATGGACGGTTCGACCGCCGATCCCGGACAGGATCCGCGCGGCGCGCCGGACCTGATGCCGCTGTGGACCGTGCTCGACTGTACGCCGGCCGGCCGCGATCCGAAATGGTATCCGAAACTCGACGACGGCCGCTGACACGCGCCCCTGTAAAAAACGAAAAAGGATAACGTGATGACGATCGCCCGACAGCGGATCACGCCGTGTCTTTGGTACGACAAGAACGCGGAAGAGGCCGCGAACTTTTACATCACCGTGTTCAGGAATTCGAAGATCACCCGCGTCGTTCGCTTCGGCACGGCCGGCCAGGAAATCCACGGCGGCGTGCCGGGCGCAGTGCTGGCCGTCGATTTCGAGCTGGATGGCCAGAAATTTTCCGGCCTCAATGGCGGACCGCAATTCAAATTCAGCGAGGCGGTCTCGTTCCAGGTTCCGTGCGAAACACAGGAAGAGATCGACTACTATTGGTCCGCTCTGTCGAAGGGCGGCAACGAAAGCAATTGCGGCTGGCTCAAGGACAAGTTCGGCATGTCGTGGCAGGTGTTTCCAGGAAAGCTGCTCGACATGCTGCGCGATCCCGACCGCGCCAAGGCCGATCGCGCCATGGCCGCGATGATGACCATGAACAAGATCGATCTGGCGGCGATCGAGCGCGCTTACGCCGGCCACTAGTCAATTCGGGGAGAGGAAAACACATGACCTATGTCGATGGCTATATCGTTCCGGTGCCGAAGAAAAAACTCGCCGGCTATCGCAAAATGGCAAAGAAGGTCGGCGCCATCTGGATGGAATACGGTGCGCTGAGCTATGTCGAATGCGTCGCGGTCGATGTCAAGAAAGGCAAATGGACGTCGTTTCCGCGCAGCGTCAAGCTAAAGCCGAACGAAACGGTGATCTTTGCCTGGGCCACTTTCGAGTCGCGCAAGGCGCGCGACGCGGTCATGGCGAAATCAATGAAGGACAAGAGATCCATCGCCATAATGAATTCTAAGCAAATGCCGTTCGACGGCAAGCGCATGATCTTCGGCGGCTTCAAGACCATGATGGAATTCGCCGCATAAACCGCAGGGGCATCGCCGTGCTGAAAATCGCTCTCATTGTCGTTGCGATCCTTGCGGTCGCGGTCATCGGCGTCCTGCTTATGGCGTCGACCAAGCCCGACACGTTTCGGGTCACGCGCGCGACGACCATCAAGGCGCCGCCGGACAATATCTATCCGCTGATCGCCGACTTCCATCGCTGGACGGCATGGTCGCCCTATGAAAACAAGGATCCGGCAATGAAGCGGACCTATGGCGGGACGCCGGGTGCGGTCGGCCAGACTTACGCCTGGGCCGGCGACAAGAATGTCGGCGAAGGCAGCATGGCGGTTACGGAGGTTGCGGCGCCCTCGAAGGTCGCGCTCAAACTCGATTTCATCAGTCCGGTCGAAGCCCACAACACAGTGGTTTTCTCACTGATGCCGCAGGCCGACGGCACGATGGTGACATGGGATATGCAGGGCCCGACGCCGTTCATGGGCAAGATCGTCCATGTCTTCATGAACATGGACAAAATGGTCGGCGACGACTTCGAGATTGGGCTCGCCAAGTTGAAGGCCGAGGCGGAGAAGTAGAAGCGCCGTTGGTGTCGTCCCCGCGAAGGCGGGGACCCAGTAGACAATGCTTTGGCTTGAGCCGCTGAGTCCGTGAGTACTAGGTTCCCGCCTTCGCGGGAACGACAGCTACACCAGCAACCACGCGATCCAGCCGAGCATCAGCGCGATCATCCACAGTCCGCCGGCGACCCAGCGGTTGTGGCGCGCCTCGGAGCGGCCGATGGCCTCGACCGATTCCGGCGCCAGCACGATGCCGTTGCGGGTGGCGTCGTCGATCTGATCGAGAATGCTGCCGGCGCGATGGAGCAGCGCCGGCACCTGCGCGGCGAAGCGGCCGAGTTCGCCGGCGCCTTCGAACGCGCCTTCGAGCTTGCCGGCGGGGCCGAGATGACGCGCGATCCATTCGCGCACCACCGGGTCGGCGGTCGCCCACATATCGAGCTTGGGATCGAAAGTGCGCGCGACGCCTTCGACGACGACCATGGTCTTCTGCAACAGCAGCAGTTCCGGCCGCGTGCGCATGTCGAACAGGCCGGTGACCTCGAACAGCAGCATCAACAGCTTGGCCATCGAGATGTCTTCGGCGGTGCGATTATGGATCGGCTCGCCGATGGCGCGGATCGCCTGCGCGAAGTCCGCCACCGAGTGATGCCGCGGCACATAACCGGCGTCGAAATGCACCTGCGCGACGCGGTGATAATCGCGGGTGATGAAGCCGTACAGGATTTCGGCGAGGAAGCGGCGTTCCTTGGGGCCGAGCTGGCCCATGATGCCGAAGTCGACCGCGACAAGCTTGCCGTCGGCATCGACGAACAGATTGCCCGGATGCATGTCGGCATGGAAAAAGCCGTCGCGCAGCGCGTGGCGCAGGAAACTTTGAATGACGTTGCGACCGAGCGCCGGCAGGTCGAGGCCGCGCTCTTCCAAAGTGGCGCGATCGTTCAGCGGCGTGCCGTCGATCCACTCCAGCGTCAGCACTTCGCGCGCGGTGCGGTCCCAGTCGACGGTCGGGACGCGGAAGTTCGGATCGTCCTTGGTGTTCTCCGCCATTTCGGACGCAGCGGCGGCTTCCAGGCGGAAGTCCATTTCGATCTTGACCGAACGCGCCAAGGTGGCGACGGCCTCGACCGGGCGCAGACGCTGCGCTTCCGTTGACATCTTTTCAGCCGTGCGCGCGGCGAAGAAGAAGGCGTCGAGGTCGGCGTTGAGACGGCGCTCGATGCCGGGGCGCAGCACCTTGACGGCGACGGTCTTGCGTTCGCCGGCGATGTCGATTTCGGCCTTGTGCACCTGCGCGATCGACGCGGCGGCAACCGACGGGCCGAGGCTGGCATAGGTCGCGTTCAGCGGCCGGTCAAAGGCGGCGACGATGACGGCTTCCGCTTCGCTTTGCGGAAACGGCGGCATGCGATCTTGCAGGCTTTCCAGGCTTTTCGCGATAGGGACGCCGACCACATCAGGACGTGTCGCCATGAACTGGCCGAGCTTGACGTAAGTGGGGCCGAGCTTGGTCAGCGCCGCCGCGAGCCGGCCAGAATCGTCCTTTGTGCCTGCCTTGGTTGTCGGCCGCTCGATCAGCCGCGCCATGGCGATGAAGGTGCGTTCCGGCAGCGGCAGCGCGCGCGTATCGACCAGGGCGAATACGCCTTCGCGCGCCAGGACGTATCCGGTGCGCACCAGCCGCGTGAGGTGAGAGAGAGAGGAAATCACAATTGATCCGTGAGCCGACAGAGATTGACCGACAACTGCGAGACGAACGCTGTCTGCTCCCTCCCCCCTTGTGGGGGAGGGTTGGGGTGGGGGGTGCAAGGCACCGCAAGGCCATGTCGACTACCCCCCTCCCTGTCCCTCCCCCACAAGGGGGGAGGGAACGATGGAAGCAGGCGCATACGCTGTGTTGAAGACTTAATCACAACTTCCAGCCTGAATGCATCGCCACGACATTGCCGGTCATCGATGTGAAGGTGACGCGGCGGAAGCCGGCCTCCTCGATCGTCGATGCGAAGGCCTTCGGCTTGGGGAATTTGCGGATCGACTCAACGAGGTAGGCGTAAGCCTCGCGGTCGCCGGTGACGGCGCGGCCGATATTCGGGATGACGTGCTGTGAATACAGGTCATAGATTTTATCCAACCCCGGCACATCGACGCTGGAAAATTCCAGGCTGAGGAAGTGGCCGCCGAATTTGAGCACGCGGTGCGCTTCGCTCAAGGCCTTGGCGATGCGCGGTACGTTGCGGATGCCGAAGGCGATGGTGACGCAGTCGAAGCTCTTGTCGGCGTAAGGCAGTTCTTCGGCATTGCCCTGCTCGAAGGTGACCTTGTCGTCGAGGCCGTGCTCCAGCGCGCGCGCGCGGCCGACCGCCAGCATTTCGGCGTTGATGTCACAGACCGTGACGCGGGTATTGTCGCCGCCGGCTTCAACCGTGCGGAAGGCCACGTCGCCGGTGCCACCGGCGAGATCGAGCAGCGCGAAAGGCCGGTCGCTCGCCTTGCCCGGCGGATTGACCGCCGTCACCAGCGCATCCTTCCAGGCGCGGTGCAGGCCGCCCGACATCAGGTCGTTCATCAGGTCGTAGCGGCGCGCGACCGAGTGAAAAACCTCGTCCACCATGCCCTGTTTGTCGGCCAAAGGCACGGTCTGGTCGCCGAAATGCGTCTCTTCTTGCGGTGTCATAAGCCAATAGTCCTTTGCGGGCAGGACCATAGCGCGGCAGGCGGCGGGGCGCTATGTGTGAACGCTGGAGCGGTTAACCATGCCCGAGCTACCCGAAGTCGAAACCGTGCGCCGGGGCCTCGCCCCCGTCATGGAAGGCGCCCGGATCGTCAAGGTCGAGGTGCGGCGGGGCGACCTGCGCTGGCCGCTGGTCAAGGATTTCGCCAAGCGCATCGCCGGGGCGACGGTTGACGGCCTCGGCCGCCGCGCCAAATATCTGGTGGCGGATTTGTCGACCGGCGATGTGCTGCTGATGCATCTCGGCATGTCCGGCTCGTTTCACATCATCCTGGATGCCAAAACGGCGCGGCCCGGCGATTTCCATCACGAGCGCGGCAAGATCGGCGCGCACGACCATGTCGTGTTCCACATGTCGAACGGCGCGACGGTGACGTTCAACGATCCGCGCCGTTTCGGCTCGATGAAGCTGGTCAAGCGGACCGAGATCGACAAGGAGCCGTTGCTCAATGCGCTCGGGCAGGAGCCTTTGGGCAATGAATTCGATGCCGTTATGCTGGCGAAAGCCTGCGCCGGTAAAAAGACATCGCTGAAGGCGGCGCTGCTCGACCAGCGTGTCGTCGCCGGCCTCGGCAACATCTATGTCTGCGAGGCGCTCTTTCGCGCGCATCTTTCGCCGAAGCGGCAGGCCTCGACCATCGCCGACCGCAAGGGTTTGCCGAACCCGCGCGCGGCGGCGTTGGTGGATTCGATCAAGGCGGTGCTGCACGACGCCATCAGAGCCGGCGGTTCGTCGCTGCGCGATCACCGCCAGGCCGACGGCACGCTCGGTTATTTCCAGCACAATTTCAGCGTCTATGACCGCGAGGGTCAGCCGTGCCCGCACTGCAAGGGCGCCATCAAGCGCATCGTACAGAACGGCCGCTCGACATTTTATTGTCCGGTGTGCCAGAAATAGCAAAGATCACCGGGAGAAAACGCGATGGCTTATGAAAATCTCATTGTCGAAAGCAAAGGCCGCGTCGGCGTCATTACGCTCAACCGGCCGCAGGCGCTCAATGCGCTGAACCGCGCGCTTGTTCTCGAACTGACGCAGGCCATCGACGCCTACGAGGCCGACAGCAGCATTGGCTGCCTGCTGATCACCGGCAGCGACAAGGCCTTCGCCGCCGGCGCCGACATCAAGGAAATGGCCGACAAGACTTTCATCGACGCCTATCTCGGCAACTTCGCCGCCGACTGGCACGCGCCGACGCGGGCGCGCAAGCCGATCGTCGCCGCGGTGGCCGGCTTTGCGCTCGGCGGCGGTTGCGAATTGGCGATGCAGTGCGACATCATCATCGCCGCTGACAACGCCAAGTTCGGCCAGCCCGAAATCAAGCTCGGCGTTATTCCCGGCATTGGCGGCACGCAGCGGCTGACGCGCGCAATTGGCAAGGCCAAGGCGATGGACATGATCTTGACCGGACGCATGATGGACGCGGCGGAAGCCGAGCGCGCCAATCTCGTTGCGCGCGTTGTGCCGGCGGCAAGCCTGATGGACGAAGCGATGAAAGTTGCCGACACGATTGCCAACATGTCGCTGCCGTCGGTGCTGGCGGGCAAGGAAGCGGTCAATCGCGCGTTCGAATCGAGCCTTGCCGAAGGCGTCGTGTTCGAACGGCGCATCTTCCACGCACTGTTTGCCACCGAGGATCAGAAGGAAGGCATGAAGGCCTTCGTCGAAAAGCGGAAGGCACAGTGGAAGAATCGGTAAAGTGTCATGCCCGCGAAGGCGGGCATCCAGTAAACACCAGCGTTAGAGATTGAGCCGCGAGACAGGGGCCACTGGGTCCCCGCCTTCGCGGGGACGACAATAACTACTTCCTGACGCAAATAATGCGCACCATCGATGCCGAGGCATCGCCGCCCGGCGCGGCGGCAGAAGCCGGCACGTTCTGCGCATCGAGAAAGCCGCGAATGGTCGCGGCGGAAATCAGCCGCAGCGGCGGCATTGACGGCCTGGTGCTGGCGACAACGGCATTGCGCATTTCCGCCATGCCGATGAAACGGCCCTGTCCGTCGATTGCGGCGGCGCCGGAAAATCCAGCCATCGGCTCGGACTGGCGCAATTCAATCGAATTGCCGTCGGTGATGCGCGCCTTGATCTCGGCGATCGTCGCCTTGCCGGCTTGCTCCTTCGGACCGGGAATGCCGGCCAGGGTTACATCGGTGGATTTAAGCGCGGCCCTGTCGTCGGTCATCGACAAAGGCCGGAACCGATGCGGGCGGTAGACGCGCAGTAGCGCCAGCCCGTTATCCTTGTCTTCGGCCAGGCGTTCGGCATCGCCGAAACCTGATGCGACGATGACCTGACAGCCGCGCGCCAGACTGGCATTGGTGACGATGTGGCCTTTCGCGCTGACGATAACGCCGCTGCCGTACTCGACCGATTTGGCGAGCGCGGCGAACGGCAGACTGCGTTGCGGAAACGGCGCGAACGCCGAGGTCATCGCCACCATCACCGGCGCGACGATGCCTTCCATCGCCTGATCGTACAGCATGGTGAAGCCGCGCACCTCGCCGTTGCGGATTGATGCGCGCACCGAAAACTTTTTCAGGCCCTGAAGGCCGCTGATGAAAAAGCTGTCGTCGCGCAACAGGCTGTATTCCACTTTGCGGCCGCTCGGCTCTTTCTTTTCCCGCTCGAACAATGCGGAAAGCTTGAGGCCGGGGTCGTTGATACGGAAAGTCTCGACCTGTACGTCACCGTACTTGGATGGCCAGCGCGTGCCGCGCGCCGCCTCGCGCGCATGCGGCACCATTTTCGTCGGCAGGCCGATGTGCACGCCGGTCGCCGGATCGGCTACCACGTTCCAGCCGAGTTCCTGTTCCTGCGCGGTCGCGGCAACAGGCGGAGCAGCAGCGGGCGGCGCGGCGACTGGCGCAGAATCGGGCCGGGCGAGTGCCGCCTTGATGGCGTCCGGCTTCACCGGCGGCAGGACGTTCGGCGCCGCTGCCTGGGCGGCGGGCTTTGCTTCTGCCGACTTCTTCTCCGACTTTTTCTCTGGCTTCTTTTCCGGCTTGGCGGAGGCGGGCTGGTCCGCTTCCATTGGATAGGGCGCCGCATCCGCCGCCGGCATTTGCGCCGATGCGGACATCGCGCTGAGCGACAGCGCGAACAATGTCACGATGGGGAGCGGCCTGAATGTCATTTACGCCATACTAACCAAGATTGCCGCGCACACTAGCCCATGGTGACAGGGGCGCAAGGCGGTCAGAAGCGCGGTTCGGCGATAAAGCGGTTCCCAGCCTTCGGTTTGCTGGGCTAGGTTAACCATCATGCTGAATTCAACCGAACTCGAACGATATGCGCGCCACATCGTGCTGCGCGAAGTGGGTGGGCCCGGCCAGGGCAAGCTCAAGGCCGCGCGCGTGCTGGTGATCGGGGCGGGCGGCCTCGGCGCGCCGGTGTTGCTCTATCTCGCCGCCGCCGGCGTCGGCACTATCGGCATCGTCGACGACGACATCGTCTCGCTGTCGAACCTGCAACGTCAGGTGATCCATGCGACGCCTGATATCGGCTTGCGCAAGGTCGACAGCGCCGAGGCGGCGATCGAAAAACTCAATCCGCATGTCAAAGTCGAAACGCATATGACGCGGATCGAGGCCGGCAACGCGCTCGACCTGATTTCCGATTATGACATCGTCGCCGACGGCTCGGATAATTTCGCTACGCGCTATCTGGTGTCGGATGCGTGCTACTTCGCGCGCAAGCCACTGGTGACGGCGGCGGTCGGCATTTTCGATGGTTCGCTGACGACGATCCGCGCGCACGAAACGAACGCCGACGGCGTGCGCAATCCGACGTACCGCTGCCTGTTTCCAGAGCCGCCGCCGGCGGGCTCGATTCCCGCTTGCGCCGAGGCCGGCATTCTCGGCGCACTGCCCGGCATACTCGGCTCGATGATGGCGCTCGAAGTCATGCGCGAGATTGTCGGCTTCGGCGAAGGGCTGGTCGGACGCCTGCTGATGGTCGATGCCCGCTCCATGCGATTCGAGACGCTCAGCTATGCGTGGGACGCGGATAATCCTTTGAGCGGAAATCGGCCGACGATTGTCGATTTGTCCTGAAAGCACAGGCCTTTTTCAGACTCCGTCAGAAAACAGCCCTAACGGGCGTTTACGATTTGCGGAACTTCGACTTAACAGCGGAACAGCAATTTTCGGTCAAAGTGGAGTCAAATTCGAGTAACGGAGTTTGCGTCATGTATTCGGCCCAGCAAATCGCCCACGAGACTCTCGGCGCTCATCAGCGCGGCGTCGTCGAATGCGAAAAATGTCATTCGCCGATCCAAATTCGCCAGCCCGGCATGGTCAGCGTCGAGTTCAGCGTGCCGTGCCCGAAGTGCGGCCATCGCGGCATTTACTTCAAGCGCATGATCTATAATGAAGACGCCTATGAGCGCCGCAAGACGCCGCGCGGCTAAAGCATACTCGGCAGCACGCGATCCGGCGGACCATAGCCCCACGCTTGCGTGGGGCGTCAAAATAAAAAAGCGGCGGCTGCCGGCCACAGCCCTATAGCATTGAGGGAAGGACTCGATCCGGCGGACGATGCCCGTCCATGAAGGTCTTGATGTTGATGATGACCTTCTCGCCCATGTCGATGCGGCCTTCGATCGTCGCCGAACCCATGTGCGGCAACAGCACGACCTTGCCGGCTTTGGCGAGCTTCAACAGTTTCGGATTGACCGCCGGCTCATGCTCGAACACGTCGAGGCCGGCGCCGGCGATGTCGCCGGATTCCAGCAAACGCGCCAGAGCGTTTTCGTCGATCACTTCGCCGCGGGCCGTGTTCACGATGAAGGCCTCGGGCCGCAACATCTTGAGGCGGCGCGCCGACAACAGGTGAAATGTAGCCGGCGTGTGCGGACAGTTGACGGACACGATGTCCATCCGCGCCAGCATCTGGTCGAGACTTTCCCAATAAGTGGCGTCGAGTTCTTCCTCGATCTTGGGCGCGACCTTGCGGCGGTTGTGATAGTGGATCTGCAGACCGAAGGCGCGGGCGCGCCGCGCCACCGCCTGGCCGATGCGGCCCATGCCGATGATGCCGAGGCGCTTGCCCCAGATGCGGTGGCCGAGCATCCAGGTCGGCGTCCAGCCGGCCCAGTCCTGATCCGAGATCAGGACGTTCGAGCCTTCGACGAGGCGGCGCGGCACCGACAGGATCAGCGCCATTGTCATGTCGGCGGTGTCTTCGGTCAAAACGCCCGGCGTATTGGTCACCGTGATGCCGCGCTGAACCGCGGTGGCGACGTCGATATTGTCGACGCCGTTGCCGAAATTGGCGATCAGGCGCAATTGCTCGCCGGCGTGCGACAGCAAGGCCTTGTCGATCTTGTCGGTCACCGTCGGAACCAGCACATCCGCCGTCTTCACCGCCTCGGCCAGCGCCGCCGCCGACATCGGTTTGTCGTCTGGATTGAGGCGCGTATCGAAAAGTTCCCGCATGCGCAGCTCGACCGAGTCCGGCAGTTTGCGGGTGACGACGACGACGGGTTTCTTTGCCTTGGGCATGGACTTCAATACCGAATTGGCTGCTGATTCAGGTCTCTTTAACCGCGTTCGCCCACACTCCCAATTCATGTGCGTGGGGTCGAAAATTCCTTCTTTTTCCTACCAGATGGCAATGACAACACAAAGCGTCCGGGCGGCCTTGCGCCGGGCCGGCATGGGCCTCCTCGTGGCCGGATTCGCCGCGACTTTGGTAGCGTTTTGGACGCCCCAGGCCCTGGCGGGGGGCGAAGGCCCGGTCGGCGCGGTCAGCGGCCTGCCGATTCCACGCTTCGTCAGCCTAAAGCCCGACCGGGTCAATGTGCGGGTCGGTCCGAACAAGGACCAGGAAGTGCGCTGGGTCTATACCCGGGCCGGCATGCCGGTGGAGATTACCGCCGAATTCGAGAACTGGCGCCGCATCCGCGACTGGGAAGGCGCGGAAGGCTGGGTCTATCACTCGCTTCTGTCGGGCAAACGCTCGGCCGTGGTGGTGCCGACACTAAAGGACGAACTGGTGCCGCTTTACGAAAGCCCGGATATCGAGGCGACCGTGGCGGCGCAGTTGCAGTCCGGCGTGCTGACCCAGGTCAAGACCTGCACTGGCAAATGGTGCCAGGTCTCCGGCAAGAGCTTCAGCGGCTGGATTGTGCAGGAGCGCCTGTGGGGCGCCTATCCGAACGAAAAGGTCGAGTAGCTGTTCCATCCCGGATGATCACATAGACCCTCGTCGCTCTGCTTTTTTCATGGCAAGATCGATCCTGAGGGACATTCGAAGCGGGGTTCGGGCATGTTGATCCAACTTCACAGCCAAGCAACGACGACGCCGAAGGTGCGGGCG
>CAMBQQ010000031.1 GCA_945870035.1 Rhizobium sp. Q54
GGGAAAAGGCAGCTTGTGCCACCCTCAACAGGACGCCGGGTGCATACGGCGGAGCCGCACCGGCGTCAGATCATCTGCCAATTGCCCGCCGATCCGCGCGGGCTAACGATCACGCAGCAAAAACGCTATTGTTCGAGGTGCCCTTAAGCTTTCCGCCGTTCTTCGCCCGGCGCGCGGTGCGACAGGTAAGCCAAAAGCTTCATCTCGCGGCGGCCGCGCGTCACCGTGTCGAGCACCAGCCCGACCGAAAAGGACAAAAACGCCATCAGCGTCAGGCCCATCGACAGCACAGCGGTCGGCAATCGCGGCACGGTATGGGTTTCGAGGAAGGTGATGATAATCGGTACCGCCAAACCGATCGAAACGACACCGAGCAAGGATCCGAAAGCGCCGAAAAATATCAGCGGGCGCTCGCTGCGGTACAATTGCAGGATCGTCCAGAGAATGCGGAAACCGTCGCTCCAGGTGTTGAGCTTGGAAGTCGAGCCGGCCGGCCGCGCATAATAGGGCGTGTCGATCTCGGCGACCGGCAGGCCGAGTTCGAGCGCATGCACGACCAGCTCGGTCTCGATCTCGAAACCACCCGACAGCATCGGAAACGATTTGACAAAGCGGCGCGAAAACACCCGGTAGCCCGACAGCATGTCGCTGAAGGTCTTGCCGAACATCGAGGCGACCGATGAGGTCAAAAGCCAATTCCCGGCGCGATGGCCGGCGCGGTAGGCGGCGGCCTCCTGATCGACGCGGTTGCCCACCACCATGTCGAGCCTGTCATGCAGCAGCTTTTCCACCATGCGCTGCGCGCTCGGCGCGTCATAAGTGGCGTCGCCATCGACCAGCACGTAGATATCGGCGTCGATGTCGGTGAACATCCGCCGCACCACGAAGCCCTTGCCCTGGCGGCGCTCCTCGAACACCTCGGCGCCGGCGGCGCGCGCCACCGAAACGGTATTGTCGGTCGAATTGTTGTCGAAGACGAAAATGGTCGCGGACGGCAGCGCGGCCGCGAAGTCCTTGACCACCTTGGCGACGGCGACCTCCTCGTTGTAGCAAGGGATCAGCACGGCGATCCTGTAACTCTCAAGGCTTCTTATCGACAATCCCGGTCCCCTGCCCAAATGTTCACATCCAGGTTGCATAACACCACCGCCGGACGACGGCCTATCAAGTCTCATGCTTGAAAAGTCTCTTAACCGTCCCCTTGCCGGTTTAACATAGCGTTTCTATGCTCGAATGTGTCGCTTAAGCTTGAAGGAGAGGCGTTTTGGCCGTCGTAATTCCCTTTGAAAGTCCGCATCCCGCCTCGATCGAGCGACTGACCCGGCTGTGCGCCCCCGACATGGAGCGCGTCAATGCCATGATCCTGTCGCGCACCGGTTCCGACGTCACCATGATCCCGGAAGTGGCCAACCACCTGATCTCGTCCGGCGGCAAAAGGCTGCGGCCGATGCTGACTTTGGCGATGGCGAGGCTGTCCGGCTATTCCGGCGACGGCCACATCAAACTGTCGGCGGCAGTCGAATTCATGCATACGGCGACCTTGCTGCACGACGATGTCGTCGATCAGAGCGACATGCGGCGCGGCAAGCAGGCGGCGCGCATGCTGTGGGGCAATGAGGCGAGCGTGCTGGTCGGCGACTTTCTGCTCGGCCAGGCCTTCAAGATGATGGTCGAGGTCGGCTCCTTGCAGGCGCTCGATATTCTGTCATCGGCCGCCGCGGTCATCGCCGAGGGCGAAGTGATGCAACTCGGCGCCGCCAAGAACACCGCCACCAACGAGGACGAATATCTGGCCGTGATCCGCGCCAAGACGGCGGAGCTGTTCGCCGCCGCCTGCGAAGTCGGTCCGGTGCTGGCGCAGAAGAGCAAATCGGAAATCGCCGCCTGCCGGTCCTACGGCATGAATCTCGGCATTGCTTTCCAGTTGATCGACGACGCGCTCGACTACGGCGGCAAATCGGCCAAGCTCGGCAAGAATGTCGGCGACGATTTCCGCGAAGGCAAGATCACGCTGCCGGTGGTGCTGTCGTTCCGCCGCGGTTCGGACAGCGAGCGCGCCTTCTGGGACCGGACGCTCGGCAAGGGCGAGGTCAACGACGGCGATCTCGACACCGCGATGGGCCTGATGGCGAAGCATCACGCCATCGAGGACACGGTCGGCCGCGCCCGACACTATGGCGCGATCGCCACCGATGCGCTGGCTTTGGTACCGTCCTCGGAAATCAAGACCGCGCTGGAAGAGACCGTGGCGTTCTGTATTTCACGCGCCTACTGATTTTTTAGCGGTATTGCGTGTAGCCGGTATTGGGGTCGCGCCGCAGCGCCGCGCGGACGTTCGGATCAGGGTCCTGGCCGATATATTCGCCATGCTCGATGACTGCCGGGGCGCAACCGTTCGGCCGCGGCTTGCCGTTGAACCAGACCCCGCGCCAGGAGAACGACGCAGGGGTATCGGCACAGACAATGCGCTGCGCCTTGTATCGCTTGCGAGGCGCGGCGTCGGCCGGCGCAGCAACGAGCGCCGCTACGGCCAAAGCTGAAAACCCGAGTGCCAGCCAGCGCAATTTCATGGTCGTCTCCAAAACATCCTGACACCGACATTTGCGCTGCAAAGGGGGCGAATTCAAGGGGCAGCGCCAAGAACCGCCGGCGCGACCCACCAGTCCTGGTGCGCCGCCGAGAGTTGCGAAGCCGCGGCGTGGGCTTCGTCCGCCGTCGCAAACAACGCAAAACAGGTCGAGCCCGAACCCGACATGCGCGACAACAAGGCGACGGGCAAAGCCTCCAGCGCACCGAGAACCTCGGCGACCACCGGCGCGCGGGCAATGGCCGCTTGCGTAAGATCGTTGCCATGCGCCTGAAGGAAATCGACCAGTCCGCAAAGATCGCGTGGGATCGCCTGCGGTGACAGCGCGTGGGTCTGGGGCATGACCTTGTAGGCGGCGAAAACATCGCGCGTCGCCAGCGCCACGCCGGGATTGACCAGCACTGCATGCAATGGCGGCAGCGTCAACGGTGGCGACAGGCGCTCGCCGATGCCGCTCATGATGCAGGGGCGCGACGCCATGCATACGGGAACGTCGGCGCCCGTGCGCAAGGCCGCCAGCATCAGCCGCGCATCGTCGATGGATAAATCGTTGGCGCGGGCGAGACAGCGCAATGCGGCGGCCGCGTCGGCCGAACCGCCGCCGATACCGGCGGCGACCGGCAGTTGCTTGTCGAGCCGGAAGCGGCCGCCCTTGAGGCCCTTGATGCCGTCGTTCAGCGCGGCTGCCGCTTTCAGAACCAGATTTTCGGATGGCGCGCCGCTCGCCGCAGCGTAAGGCCCAGTGACATCGAGCGTCGTGTCGCCGCCGGGTTCAAGCGCCAGCCTGTCGGCGAGATCGGCGAAAACGACGAGGCTTTCGAGATCGTGATAGCCGTCGGCGCGGCGGCCGAGCACGCGCAAGGTGAGGTTGATCTTGGCGCAAGCCTTCTCGACGAGCGTCGCCGTCACTTAACCGCCGTTAGGCTTGGCTGGCGGCTTGTCGCCGGCCTTGGCCTGCGACGACGTTTCTTCCGGCAAGCCCTTTTGCAGCTTTTCCAGAATCTTCGGCAGTTCTTCCGGTTCGGGCTTGAGGTCGCGCGCATGCGCCCACTGGAAATTGGCCTCGAGCGTGCGGCCGATGCGCCAGTAAGCGTCGCCAAGATGATCGTTGATGGTCGGGTCTTCCGGCTTCAACTCGATGGCGCGCTCAATCTGCTTGGTGGCGTCCTCGTAATTGCCGAGGCGATAATAGGCCCAGCCGAGCGAGTCGACGATATAACCGTCGTCGGGACGCTGCTGCACCGCCTTCTTTATCATGGCCATGCCTTCATCGAGGTTGATGCCCTGGTCGATCCACGAATAGCCAAGATAGTTGAGGACGTGCGGCTGGTCAGGGAACAGATCGAGCGCCTTTTTCAGGTCGGCCTCGGCCTTGGCCCATTGCTTCGAGCGCTCGTAGCAGATGCCGCGGAAATAGAAGCTGACCCAGTTCGCCTTCTCCGGCTTGGCGATTAGATCGATGGCCTTGCTGTAGGTTTCGGCGCAGGCGGCGAACTTCTTGTGGCCGCGCTGGATATTGCCAAGCGCGTTGATCGCCTCGACGTCCTTCGGATCCTGCGCGATAATTCCTGTAAGTTGCTTCTCGGCCTCCTCGGCACGCTCCAGGGCATCGAGATTGGCCGCCATCTGGATCGCGGCATTGCGATGCAGCGGCGAGCTGGCCGGAATCCGCTGATAAACGGCAAGCGCCATTTCCGGCTTCTTCAGCGACTCGTAAAGATCGGCCAGCGACAACAACGCCAGGGGATGGTTCGGCACCAGATGCAGCGATAGCTGCAAATAAACCATGCCGAGGTCCTCGCCGCCGCGGCGGCCGAGCGAGGCGCCTAGGCCGTACAGGGCCTCGGCGGCGCCGGCCTGCGCATTGGTGACCAGAACCGGCAATTTTTCGCCGGCTTTGATCTTCGTCATCGCCTGCATCACCAGCGGGTGGCGCGGCAGAACCTTGTCGAAAGTCTCGAACACGGCGAGCGCGTCCTGCGCCGGTTTATTGCGCGACAGCCAACTGCCATAGGCCTCTACGACACGCAGCGCCGAGGAGTCGAGCTTGTAGGCGCGCTCGAAACGCTTGCCCGCCTCGACCTTGTTGCCGGCGAGTTCGTAGATCATGCCGGCGTGCAGATCCTTGAAGATCGCATACCAGTCAGGGCCGGCGAGCTTGTCGATCGCCGCAATGGCGCTCTTGCTGTCGCCGCCGCCGGTCAGGCTCCAGGCGGTGAGCAACGTCGCTGTCAGGTCGGTGATCGGGCCACGTACCGACTGGGCGATATCCTTGCGCGCGGCGACGTATTTCGATTGCTTGAGCGCATTAACGCCAAGCACCAGACGGGCGACGCGGTCCGACTTGTTGGCCGACGCCAACGCTTCCGCCAGCTTGACGGCTTCATCGACATTGCCGCCGATCAGAAACGACAGGAAAGCGCGGTCGAGCAAATCTCCATTTTTCGGATCGCGCTTGAGCGCATTGCGGTAATAGGCCGCGGCGGCGCTGGCGTCGCGCTGCTGCCCGGCATGGCGGGCGGCCAGATAGCTGCCCGAGGCGGTGAGGCCCGACAGTTCCATCGCGGTCGGCTTGCGCTCGCCGGCGCCTTGCGCACCCTGCGCCATGGCGGAGGCGGGCGCAGCGGCTAAAAAAACGGCAAAGGCGGCAGCGGCGGCGCAACACCGGAACAAGCTCGAAAAGGTCACTGGCGATGCTCCATGCAGCGGCGCACTTTGGTTCGCGCGAACCGCCAAGGTTTGATTCAGAATGGCCTTTTTACGCCGCCGCCGCAAGAACACCCACCGCGGCACGCTGCCGAATAGCTTGAAAGCCTCGATGTGGCGGTATCGTGGCCGCCTCGCCGGCCGCCAATCACATGTTCGAATAGTTCGGCCCGCCGGAGCCTTCCGGCGGCACCCAGGTGATGTTCTGATTCGGGTCCTTGATGTCGCAGGTTTTGCAGTGGACGCAGTTCTGCGCGTTGATGACGAATTTCGGGTTGCCCGCCTCTTCGACCCATTCATAGACGCCGGCCGGGCAATAGCGCGCCGAGGGGCCGGCAAAAACATCGTGCTCGGACGACTTCTGCAACGCCATGTCCTTGACCTTGAGATGCGGCGGCTGGTCTTCCTCGTGGTTGGTGCTGGACAAGAACACCGACGACAATTTGTCGAAGGTCAATTTGCCGTCGGGCTTGGGATAGGCAATGCGCTCGCATTCGGCGGCGGGCTTGAGCGACGCGTAATCCGCCTTGCCGTGCTTGAGCGTGCCGAACAGCGAGAAGCCGAAGGTGTTGGTCCACATGTCGAGCCCGCCGAGCGCGATGCCGATCAAGGTGCCGAACTTCGACCATAGCGGCTTGGCGTTGCGCACGCGAAACAGGTCCTTGCCGATCGGCGACGCGCGCCACGCCGCCTCATAATCGGAAAGCTCGTCGTGGCTGCGGCCGGCGGAAAGTGCGGCATGTGCGGCATCGGCGGCAAGAATTCCGGACAGCATCGCGTTATGCGAACCCTTGATGCGCGGCACGTTGACGAGGCCGGCATCGCAGCCGATCAGCGCGCCGCCGGCGAATGTCAGCTTCGGCACCGACTGGTAGCCGCCTTCGGTGATGGCGCGCGCGCCATAGGACAGGCGCTTGCCGCCTTCGAACGTATCGCGCACGGATGGATGCGTCTTGAAGCGCTGGAATTCATCGAAAGGCGACAGATACGGGTTACTGTAGTTGAGATGCACGACGAAGCCGACCGACACCAGATTGTCGTCGAAGTGATAGAGGAACGAGCCGCCGCCGGTCGAACCGTCGAGCGGCCAGCCGAACGAATGCTGCACCAGTCCCTTCTTGTGCTTCGAGGGATCGACCTGCCACAGCTCTTTCAGACCGATGCCGAATTTCTGCGGCTCGCGACCTTCGGCCAGGCCGAATTTGGCGATCAACTGCTTGCCGAGATTGCCGCGCGCGCCTTCGGCGAACAACGTGTACTTGGCATGCAGTTCCATGCCACGGGTGAAGGCGGCGTTCGGTTCGCCGTTCTTGCCGATGCCCATGTCACCTGTAGCAATGCCGCGCACGGCGCCAGCTTCGTTGTAGAGAACTTCCGCCGCGGCAAAGCCGGGATAGATTTCGACGCCGAGTGCTTCGGCCTTTCCCGCCAGCCAGCGGCAGACATTGCCCAGCGAGACGATGTAGTTGCCGTGATTACCCATCAGCGGCGGCATCAGGAAATTCGGCAGCCGGATGCCGCTGCTTTCCCCGAGGAAATAGAAACGGTCGTCTTCCACCTTGGTTTTGATTGGCGTGTCTTCGCTGCGCCATTCCGGCAGCAATTTGTCGAGGCCGGACGGATCGATCACCGCGCCGGACAGAATGTGCGCGCCGACTTCGGAACCCTTTTCCACAACCACGACGGAGGCGTCCGGATTGAGTTGCTTGAGGCGGATCGCCGCGGCCAGTCCCGCCGGACCCGCGCCGACCACGACGACGTCGAATTCCATAGCTTCGCGTTCTATGGTTTCGCGGGCGGGCTGTTCCGTCATCGGGATCTCCGGGTTCTTGTAATCATTCCATTTTCCACGTTTGGCCAGCGTGGGCAATCGCGCGGACGGCATATTCCTTGTAGCTTTTGTTTTGACGCGTTTTCTTCACGCGAACCGGTACCCACTTCGCTCGAAAACGCTCTAGGATGCCTCGATGATGGCCGCACACGACCTCACCGCCCGCCAATTGCTCGACTTCTACCTCGAAGCCGGGGCCGACGCGCTTGTCGGCGAGGAAGCCGTGGACCGGTTTGCGGAAACTCCTTCACCTCCCCCTGAAAGGGGGAGCGAAAGGCGGCCTTCGGCCGCCGTCTTTAGCGGGAAGAACGCCGATGCGGAGCATCGGCTATCGAGCGAAGCTCACCGGGTGGGGGTCAATCCCTCAGGAAGCGACCCCACCCGATCCGCGCTTCGCGCGGACCACCCTCCCCTTTCAGGGGAGGGAAAAAACATGGTGGCCACCGACGACGCCATCGCGGCGGCGCGCGAAGCCGCGCGCAGCGCCTCCTCGCTCGATGAGTTGCGCGCCGCACTCGAGAAATTCGACGGCTGCGCGCTGAAGGGCTCGGCGACGCGCCTGGTTTTTGCCGACGGCAATCCAAGCGCGAAAATCATGCTGGTCGGCGAAGCGCCCGGCCGCGACGAGGACATTGAGGGAGTGCCGTTTGTCGGCCGCGCCGGCAAACTTCTCGACCGCATGCTGGCGGCGATCGGCCTCGACCGCACCTCGGTCTATTTGGCCAACGTCGTGCCATGGCGACCGCCCGGCAACCGCACGCCGACGCCGCAGGAGACCCAGATCTGCCTGCCCTTCGTGCTGCGGCAGGTCGAACTCGCCAATCCCGATATTCTCATCTGCCTCGGCCAGCTTTCGGCGCAGGCGCTGCTCGGCACCAAGGACAGCATCTCCAAGTCGCGCGGTCGCTGGTTCACTTTTACCACCGGGTATGCCGAAAAACGCGAGATCCGCGCCATGCCGATCTTCCATCCCGATTTCCTGCTGCTCAGCCCATTGCAAAAGCGCATCGCCTGGCGCGATCTCCTCAGCGTCAAGAAAGCGCTGGCCGAGTGATGGCCGCCGCCAAAGTCATGCCGCACCGAAAATAGATGCCGACGCTCGGGATTGAAGCTGAGTACGCCGACGAATGAGCGTTAGCGGTACGCCACAAGCACCGCGCCGACCGCGATCAGTCCGACACCAAGCCAGTTCGGCACGCTGAGACGCTCGCCGAGAAATGTCACGCCAAACAGCGCGACCAGAACCACGCTCAATTTGTCGATTGGCGCAACTTGCGCCGCCTGCCCGATCTTGAGCGCGCGGAAATAGCAAATCCAGGAGGCCCCGGTCGCCAGGCCCGATAGCAACAGGAAGAAATATGTGCGTCCCGAGATCGACCCGGGCGACTGGAATTGCCCGGTGGCCAGCAATATGAAAGCGAGGGTTACCAGAATGACAATTGTGCGGATGAACGTGGCAAAATCGGAGTTGACGTTCTCGATGCCGATCTTGGCGAAAATCGCAGTCAGCGCGGCGAACAATGCCGACAGCACGGCCCATATTTGCCAGGAAGACCAAATACTCATCCGTAATCTCCACCCGCTCAGGTTGGCAGTTTCGGCCGCCCTTTAGAAGCCCCGCTACGATAAGACGCAAGCAGAAGGAACCTGCCCGGCTCGCCAAGGCTTGAAAGTTCTGGCAATGATCCTTCACAGCGATGCGCCGCCTGGAGTCGAGCCATGGATTTTGACCCCGTACTTTTGGCTCGCCTGCAATTCGCCTTCACCATCATTTTTCATATCATTTTCCCGAGCTTCACCATCGGCCTGTCCGCCTATATCGCCACGCTCGGCGTGCTCTGGCTGCGTACCGGCGAGGAGCGCCACCAACTGCTGATGCGGTTCTGGGTGAAGATTTTCGCCGTGTCGTTCGCCATGGGCGTCGTCTCGGGCATCGTTCTGTCCTACCAGTTCGGCACCAACTGGAGCCGGTTCTCGGTGGCGACCGGCAACATTCTCGGCCCCCTGCTCGGCTACGAAGTGCTGACGGCGTTCTTTCTGGAAGCGACGTTCCTCGGCATCCTGCTGTTCGGATTCAGCCGCGTGCCGCGCTGGCTCTATGTGCTTTCCGCCATCGTCGTCGCGGTCGGCACCATGCTGTCGTCGTTCTGGATTCTGGCGGCCAATAGCTGGATGCAGACGCCGGCCGGCCATGAATGGCGCGACGGCGTCGCCTTCCCGCTCGACTGGTTCCAGATCGTCTTCAATCCGAGCTTCCCCTATCGCTTCGCACACATGCTCAACGCCGCTTACCTGACCGCTGGCTTCGTCGTGATCGCGGTCGGCGCGCGCTACGTCCTCGGCGGCAAGCATATGGCGGAAGGCCGCACCATGCTGCGCATGGGCATCGGCCTTGCCGCCATCCTGGCGCCGCTGCAACTGGTCATCGGCGACCAGCACGGGCTCAACACGCTCAAGCACCAGCCGATCAAGGTCGCGGCGATGGAAGCGCATTGGGACGGCAGCAAACCGGCCGACTTCCACATTTTCGCCTGGCCGGACGAAAAAAACGGCACCAACCATTTCGAGCTGTCGATCCCGAAGGGTGCGTCGCTGATCCTCACGCACCACTTGAACGGACTTGTCCCCGGCCTGCTCAGCGTGCCGGAAGCCGACCGCCCGCCGGTGAAAGTCGTCTTCTTTGCGTTCCGAATCATGCTGGCGATCGGCTTCTTCATGATCGGGTCGGCGCTGCTCGGCGCGTTTTTCTGGTGGCGCGGCACTCTGTTCGATCATGACTGGTATTTGCGCATGATGGCGCAGACCTGGTGGCTGGGATTTGTCGCGGTGGTCGCCGGCTGGGTGGTGACGGAGAGTGGCCGCCAGCCATGGGTCGTATACGGCATCATGCGCACCGCCGACGCGACCTCGCCGGTGCCCGGCGCAACGATTGCCGGCACTTTGGCTTTGTTCATTGTCGCCTACGGCATCGCATTCTCATTCGGTATTTTCTATATCAACCGCCTGATTGCGAGAGGCCCGGATGCCTTGAAACCCAAGGACGAGCCTGGTGGCATCAGCCAGATCGCATCGACCAGGGATGCCGGCCAAGGGATTGTTTAGGCGCGCGCGCTGGCGCGGCCATGCGGCGACGCTTTTCTTCACCTCCCCCTGAAAGGGGGAGGTCGCACGCCGAAGCAAAGCGGAGGCGTGCGGGTGGGGGTCAGACGATAAGCGCTGGGACCCCCACCCTAACCCTCCCCCTTTCAGGGGGAGGGAACAGAGCGTGCGACGCGACGATGAGGGCTTCGTCATGGAATGGTATCTGCCATTGATCTGGGCCGGCGTGATCGGCACCGCCGTCGCCATGTACGTCATCATGGACGGCTTCGATCTCGGCATCGGCATCCTGTTTCCCTTCGCCAAGGATGAAACCGAACGCGACCAGATGATGCGCTCGATCGCGCCATTCTGGGACGGCAATGAAACATGGCTTGTGCTCGGCGGCGCCGGATTGTTCGTCGCCTTCCCGCGCGCCTATGCGGTGATCATGCCGGCGTTTTACGTACCGGTGATCGTCATGCTGGTGGCTTTGGTGTTTCGCGGCGTCGCTTTTGAATTCCGCATCGTCTCGCACAGCAAGAAAGGCTGGAGCCTTGCCTTCATTATCGGTTCGACTTTGGCCACCTTCGCGCAAGGCGTCATCCTCGGCGGCCTGATCCAGGGCATCAAGGTCGAGAACGGCGCTTACGCCGGCGGGCCTTTTGACTGGGCGACGCCGTTCGGACTGCTGTGCGGCCTGTCGCTGATCGCCGGCTATGGGTTGCTCGGCGCGACCTGGCTGGTGATGAAGACCGAAGGCCCTGTCGCGGTGCGGGCGCGCCAGCAATCTAAAATTCTTCTCATCGCCGTGCTGGTATTCATGGCGGCGGTCAGTCTGTACACGCCGCTGCTGCAAGAACGCATTGCCGAACGCTGGTTCTCATTGCCGAATTTCTATTACCTGTGGCCGGTGCCGGTCATCACCGCGCTGACCGCCTTTTTCTGCTGGCGCTGGATCGGACAAGGGCGCGACGCGCCGCCGTTTCTCGCCGCCATTGCGCTGTTCATGCTCGGCTATCTCGGCCTGGTCATTTCCAGCTTTCCCTATCTGGTGCCGCCGACGCTGACCATCTGGGATACCGCCGGCGCGCCATCGAGCCAGATCTTCATGCTGATCGGCACGCTGGTGCTGTTGCCTTTCGTGCTCGGCTATATCGTTCTGGTGTATTGGCTGTTCCGCGGCAAGGTGCGCGAAGGCGAGAGCTATCACTGACCCATGATCCCGAAAAGTGGGAACCGGTTTTCGGATTAGATCATGCGTAATGAAAACTATTGCGCTGCCGGCCTTAAGACCGACCAGCCGAGGCGGATCGGCGGCAGGCGGCCCTGCACATTGCGTTCGAACGAACGCGGCAGTTCCGGCACCATGGCGGGAAACTGCGTCTTCAATGTTTCCGGTGGCTGGCCACTGGCTTCGGCCGGCCAGACCAGCACAGCGCCAAGCGTTGCCACGTCATCGACGCTGATCCACGGGCTGCGCTGCGGCGCCCAGGCGAAGAACACGCGCGGCCGCTCCGGCGCCATCATCGCCACCAAAGGCGCCAGCCTTTCGTCGCCGGTGACGTAAGCCACCGGCTTGCCGGTGCGGCGCAGATAATTCTCGGTGAGGAATTGCGCCTCGGCCTGCGCCGGCTGGGCGATGCGCAGGTCGCGCGCCAAAGCCCATGGCGCCAGCGCCAGGCTCAACACCGCGAGCACAGGCGGCAACACCAACAGCGCCAGCCATGACGACGACACCATGCGCTCTCGGTAAAGCCGCACGCGGTCGCCGGCGGCGACAATCACCGCGAGGCCCGACAGCAGCACCAGCGGCGCCAGCGAACCCAAAGGACCAATAGACTTGGGGCCGATCGGCCAATACGTGCCGATGGCAAAACTCAGCGCCAGCGCGCTCGCCGCCGGCATCAGCGCAAAGAAATAGATGTAGGTGCGCGCCAGCGTTTCGGCCGGCGGGCGGTCGATCTCCGGCGCGCGTTCGCGGCGCTGCCGCGGCCAGCCGCTCGCCAGCACGATAAGCAGCAAGAGGCCGAGATGGCTCGCCAGCAGCAGCACGCCGAGCGCGACGGCCGACGACGACGCGCCGGTCGCGATGCTTTCCTTAAACGTCGCGATCACCAGGCCGCGCTCGGCGTAAAGCCAAACGGCATGTGGCGCGATGACGAAGGCGAACAACAGAAGTGCGAGCCACGGCTCGATATCGGCTAACGCGCGGCGGCCGCGCGTCGTCGCCAGCGTAAAGACGGCCAGCAGGATCAACAGGATGATGCCGGCGTAGTTCGCCAGCAGCAGCAGGCCGAGATCCAGCGCCAGAAAATACCAGGCGCCGCGCTGAAACTGGCCGACGGCGCGCCAATAGTGCAGCAGCGCCAGCGCCCACAAAGGCGCCGCCAGCACGGCGGGCGAGAACTCCGGCGACGGCACGGTAAAGGCGGCGACGCCGACCATCAACAAAATGCCGAGCACGGCGTGGCGGGTGCCGACCACCGCGCGGCCGAGCGTGAACACCGCCCACAGCGCCGTCACGATGCAGACCTGCGACAGCGCATAAAGGCCGAGCAACCCGCCGAAGCGAAACGCCGCTTCGCCGAGCCAGAAGGCCAGCGGCGGCCCGAGATAACTGCCGAGCACGAATTCATGGCCGATGGCGAGGAGCAGCGGAATCTCGCCCGGCGGCGCGCTATAAAATAGCGCTGGGACGGCGGTCCACAGCACGCCTTGCGTCAGCGCCACCAGCCAGAACACCGCTGACGGCCGGCCGCGCAAAAATTCGATGATCAGGGAGACGTGATGCATGGGCTCTTCTTTATCCCTCCCCTGAAAGGGGAGGGTCGATCGTGCGAAGCGCGATCGGGGTGGGGTCAGCTAAAAAAAACCCACCCGGCTCGCTACGCTCGCCACCCTCCCCGCAAGCGGGGAGAGATAAGAAAGGAATAGAGCCCAGCGGCTAAAGTGGCAACAACTCCGCCAAAACGTCGTTCGGGGCCATGCCTGACTCGGCCTGCATGGCCGCGAACTTGGCCGCCACCGGCGCGAAGGAGCGGCGGTGATGCGGCGTCGGCCCCAGCCGCTTGAGCGCCGCGCAATGTTCCGGCACCGAATAGCCCATGTGACGCTCGAAGCCGTAGCCGGGATAAGCGAGCCCGATACGCGCCATCAGCCGGTCGCGCGTCACCTTGGCGACGATGGACGCCGCCGCCACCGACAGCACCAGCGCGTCGCCCGACACCACCGCTTCGCAATCGCATCCGCAGTCGATCTTCATGTTGCCGTCGACGAACACCATCTTCGGCTTGACCGGCAGGGCTTTCACCGCGCGCGCCAGCGCCCACAAAGAGGCGCGCAGAATATTGTCGCGGTCGATGCGCTCGATCGAACCGAAGGCGACCGAGACCTGCGCGGTGGCGACGATTTTTTCGTACAGCGCCTCGCGCGCTGCCATGTCAAGCTTCTTGGAATCGTTCAGCCCGCGCGGAATGCGCGAAGGATCGAGGATCACCGCGGCGGCAACGACGGGTCCGGCGAGCGGTCCCCGGCCCGCTTCGTCGCAACCGGCAACCGGAAAAATGCCGGCATTGAGCGCGCGCCGCTCGCGCCGGAAGCTCGGGCGCAGGACAGGCTCCTTGAGCGGCAGGCGCGATGACGCCTTGCCTTTGGCTGCCTTCGTTTTCGTTTTCGGCTTGCTGGCCATGGGCGATGGGTACGCGCCGACAGGCCGAAGTCAATCGCGCGAATAAAGAGCCTGTGAATTGTCAGGCCGGCAGTTGCAGACGGCCGTCTTCGGACAACGGGAAATCCGGATTGAACGCGACTTCCCAAAGGTGACCGTCAGGGTCGAAGAAATAGCCGGTATAGCCGCCCCAGAATACATCGCCGGCCGATTTCTGCACCGTGCCGCCGGCGCGATAGGCGCGGTCGATGGCGGCATCGACCTCCAGCTTGGAACGGCAATTCCACGCCAGCGACACGCCGCGAAACGCCGGCGACAGATCCTTGAAGCCGATGCCGGCGTCCTTCGCCAATTCCTGCGACGGAAACACGGCAATGGCGCAGGCGCCGGCCTGAAAAAAGCCGACGCCGGCGGCGGTCGCCGCCTTGCGCTGGAAACCGAGCGTTTCATAAAACGCGATGCTGCGGTTCAAATCGGAAACGCCGAGCGTCACCAGCGACAGCACTGCCTGCGGGTTGGTCATGAGGCGAACAGACTGAGTTGCGCGTCATCCGGCCGCGGATGGCGAAAATGTTCGGTGGAAAGCTTCAGCTTGTTGGCATTGAGGCCGAGCCGCTCACAAGCCACCTCGAAGCGCCGCCCGAGCAGCCAGGCATAAGGCCCGGTGCCCTTCATGCGCGTGCCCCATTCGGCGTCGTAGTCCTTGCCGTCGCGCATGTCGCGGATCAGCTTGAAAACGTGATTGGCTCTGTCCGGATAATTGGCGACCAGCCATTCCTTGAACAGGTCGCGCACTTCCAGCGGCAGGCGCAGCAGCACATAACCGGCTTCGCGCGCGCCGGCGGCGTGGGCGCGGTCGAGAATGCGTTCGATCTCGCTGTCGTTAAGCGCGGGAATGATCGGCGCGACCATCACCGTAGTCGGCACGCCGGCCTGGCTGAGGCGGCGCAAAGTTTCAAAGCGCCGCATCGGCGTGGCGGCGCGCGGCTCCATCTTGCGCGCCAGTTCGGGATCGAGCGTCGTGATCGACAAAGCCACCTTGGCCAGATTGCGCTCGGCCATGCGGGCGAGAATGTCGAGGTCGCGCAGCACCAAGGCCGACTTGGTGACGATGCCGACCGGGTGGCCGGCGCGGTCGAGCACTTCGAGAATGCGGCGCATGACCTTGTAGCGCCGCTCGATCGGCTGATACGGGTCGGTATTGGTGCCGATCGCGATCACCTTCGGCGAATAGTTCGGCGAAGCGAGCTCACGTTCGAGGAGGTCGGCTGCCTCCGGCTTGACGAATAGCTTGGATTCGAAATCGAGCCCCGGCGACAGGCCGAGATAGGCGTGCGTCGGCCGCGCGAAGCAATAGACGCAGCCGTGCTCGCAGCCGCGATAGGGATTGATCGAGCGGTCGAAGCCGATATCCGGCGACTGATTGCGGGTGATGATCTTGCGGGTGGCATCGACCTGCACCGTGGTCTTGAACGGCGGCAGTTCGTCGAGCGAGCGCCAGCCATCGTCGAAGGCGACGCGCGCCAAGGGCTCGTAGCGGCCGGAAGCGTTCGACTGCGCGCCGCGACCGCGGCGGCGCTCGTGCTCGACCACGACGCCGAGCAGGCCGGTAGCGTCATCGACGCGCACGCCTTTTTCGGGAAATGCGACACCCGCCGGCGCGGAGGGCAGCTCCTTAGACCGATCGGCAAAACCGGGCGACGCCGGCGGGTGTTTCAGGGCTGATGTTGATGATCTAGCCATGGTCCCAACCTAGTGAGAGTACATGAACAAAACAAGAACAATTTTTGAAATCCGCGAATCCGTGGCTTAACAGGCCGATCTCGTGGGACGTTTTCGAAATCCCACATGATATGGTGGCAACCCTGTGCACAGGCCGGTAGTTCCATGATCAGCGTCGTCATCCCCACCCACGAATCGGAGCGCCTGCTGGTGCCGACGCTCGCCGCGCTTGTGCCCGGGGCGATGGCCGGGCTGGTCAGCGAAGTCGTCGTGATCGACGCCAATTCAAAAGACGCCACTGAGGAGGTCGCCGACATTGCCGGCTGCCGCTTCATCCGCTCCGATGCGGCGCTCGGCGCACGGCTTAAAGAGGCGGCAGTGAGCACGCGGACACCCTGGCTGATGTTCCTGCGCCCCGGCTGCGTCCCGGAGCCCGGCTGGATCGAGGCCTGCGAGCGTTTCATGGAAGCGGCCAGCCGGATCGATGGCGCCGCCCGCGCCGCCGTCTTCCGCCCGCCCGGCGCGGCTGACTTGTTGCGACCGGCGATGGCCGAAGTGCTGGCGCTGCTGCGCGTCATCGCCGGCGGCGGGCCGAGGCCCGAACAGGGCCTGCTGATCGCGCGGCGCTTCTATGACGCGCTCGGCGGCCACCCCGATGCGGCCGCGCCGGAAGCGGCGATGCTGAAAAAGCTGGGGCGAAGGCGGGTGACCATGCTGACCGCCGGGGCGAGGACGGTTTCGTAACTGTCGTCCCCGCGAAGGCGGGGACCCATAGCCACCAACCTTTCGATGGAAGCCGGGTAGAAGAAGAAGGCAACTTCCACTTTGCCCCGAACTCAGTCCACGGCGTATGGGTCCCCGCCTTCGCGGGGACGACAAATGAGATACTTGACTTTGTCAACTAACTGGCTGACCCTCCCCCGGCCATGAAAACCGACAACTCGGACACAGACCGCATCAGCGCGGTGCGCCGCTTCAACCGCTTCTACACGCGGCAGATCGGCGTGCTGCGCAAAACCTATCTCGACAGCCCCTATTCGCTCGGCGAAATGCGTGTGCTGTACGAACTGGCGCAAGGTGACGACAAGACCGCCAAGGACATCGGCCGCAATCTCGATCTCGACGCCGGCTATCTGTCGCGCGTGCTGCGTGATTTCGAAAAGAAAGGCCTGGTCAGCCGCAAGACGTCGAAGATCGATGCGCGGCAAAGCCATCTCGCGCTCACTGCCAAGGGCCGCAAAGTGTTCGCGCCGGCCGACAAGCGCTCGCAGGACGACGTCGCGGCGATGCTGGCCAAACTCAACAGCGGCAAGCAGGCGCAACTGGTTCAGGCGATGCAGACCATCGAGGCGCTGCTCGAGGACGCCCCTGCCCCGCAGCGGACTTTCACTTTACGCGCGCCAAAGCATGGCGACTTCGGCTGGATCGTCGCCGAACACGCCCGCGTCTATACGAGCGAATACGGCTGGGACACGTCGTTCGAAGGCCTGGTCGCGCAGATCGTCGCCGACTTCGTCAAGAATTTCGATCCGGCGATGGAGAACTGCTGGATCGCCGAGATGAACGGCGAACCGGTCGGCTCGGTGATGCTGGTGAAAGACGAGAAGCCGGGCACGGCGCGCATCCGCCTGCTCATCGTATCGCCAAAGGCGCGTGGACTGGGGCTCGGCGTCCGCCTGACCGACGAATGCATCGCCTTCGCCCGCGCCAAGGGCTACCGCGCCATCACTTTATGGACGCACGATTGCCTCACGGCGGCGCGCCATTGCTACGAGAAGGCCGGCTTCACACTGACGTCGCGCGAAAACCGGATGAGCTTCGGCCAGAATGTCGTCGCCGAATTCTGGGACATGGAATTGTGACGCGCCAGCGGCCTGAGCCGGCCAAGCTCGCCGTCATCGTGCATATGGCCAATGCCCGACGCTTGCGCACAGTTGCTCGCACCGAAATCATCTCAAGAATAATCCGGCGCTACGCCGTCGCGCCTTTCGCTTTCGGCCTGCGCATGTGCTCGTCGAGCCTCGGCAGGATTTCGACGAAGTTGCACGGCCGGTAGCGGTAATCCAGTTGGTGCACCAGGATGTCGTCCCAGGCGTCCTTGCAGGCGCCGGGCGAGCCCGGCAGGCAGAAGATGTAAGTCGAATTGGCGACGCCGGCGGTGGCGCGGGTCTGGATCGCGGAGGTGCCGATCTTCGGATAGCTTACCATCGTAAACAGAGTCGAGAACCCGTCCATGCGCTTCTCGAACAAAGGCTCGACCGCTTCCGGCGTCACGTCGCGGCCGGTAAAGCCGGTGCCGCCGGTCGAGATGACGACATCGATGAACTTGTCGTCGATCCAGGCCTTCACCTTGGCGCGGATGGCGTCGACTTCGTCCTTGACGATCGAGCGTTCCGCCACGACGTGGCCGGCGGCGCGGATGCGTTCGATCAGGGTATTGCCGGACTTGTCGTCGGCGAGTTCGCGCGTATCGGACACGGTCAGCACCGCGATCTTGAGCGGCACGAATTGTCGGCTATCGTCGATACCGGGCATGTTGAAGTCCCTCTTTCTTATCCCTCCCCTGAAAGTGGAGGGTCGCCTGCTCGAGCGCATAGCGCGAGAGGAGGCGGGGTGGGGTCAACTATCAGATGAGAAGAACGCTAGCGACCCCCACCCGGCTCGCCATAGCGCGTCGAAAGACGCGCGTAAACGCTCTTTTGGCTCGCCACCCTCCCCCTTTCAGGGGGAGGGATAAGAAGCGCTACAACCGCACGTTCGCCGCGAACGTATTGCAGGCCGAGACCTTGCCGCCCTTGAAGCCGATGTCGAACCAGCGCTGCCGTTGCGCCGCCGAGCCGTGCGTGAACGAGTCCGGCACCACCGAGCGCCCGGCGCGCCGTTGCAGCGTGTCGTCGCCGATCGCCGCCGCTGTCTGCAATGCGGCTTCGACATCGCCCGGCTCGACCGACTTCCAACGCTGGTTCGATTGATTGGCCCAGATGCCGGCGAAGCAATCGGCCTGCAATTCGACCTGCACCTGAATGCGATTGGCCGCAGCCTTGCTGCCTGCCGCCTGCTGCGCCTGACGCGACTTCGCCAGAATGCCAAGCTGATTCTGGACGTGATGACCGACCTCGTGCGCCAGCACATAGGCTTGCGCAAACTCGCACGCCTTGCCGCTACAGCCGCGGAAACGGTTTTCGATGTCGCGGAAGAAAGACGTGTCGATGTAAATGCGGCGATCGCTCGGGCAATAGAACGGACCGGACGCCGCCGACGCGCCGCCGCACCCGCTTGCTACCTGACCGGCAAATAAACGCAGCCGCGGCGCCCTGTAGTTCTGCCCGCCGTCCTTGCACACCTTGATCCAGACATCCTCGGTGTTGCCGAGAACGGCAGAAACAAAATCGCCCATTCTATCGTTCGGCTTCGTCGTCGTTGTCCGGCCGGTCGGCTGCTGATTGGGCTGATACGGCCGCTCTATCTGCGTGCGCGTGTTGTTCACCATCTCAGCGCCGCCGATCAGGATGCTCGGGTCGATGCCGAAGGCCCAGCCGACGAGACTAAGCACGACGATCGCACCGATGCCGAGGCCGCCGCCGCCCACCGGCAATCCACCGCCGCCGAAGCCACCGCCACCGCCGCCGCGGTCGTCTTCGACATTGTCGCTGCGGCGAAAATCATCCCAACGCATTCAAGTCGTCTCCAAAATCCGTTTTCCGATCATTCCGGCACAGGTGAAAATCGCGAACCCGGAATCCAGCAGCACGTGACAATGCCTGAAACGGATTCCGGGTCCGGCGCGTCGCGCCATCCCGTAGACAAGAGTCGTGTTTCGATCATCGCGCATGCTTCAAGCGGCGTCCAATGGGCTGCTTTTTCACATCCGTTAACAAGTGCTAACTCCCCGTTAAATAGGCAGAAATTGCCGACTTCAGAGAGCCATTCGATAAACCGTTTCTTCACCTTGCGTGCGCATATTGCGGGCTGTCGGTTTGTAGGTCCCGCGTCTGCCGACAGCGTCGCCTGAGTCAAGAGTACGAGTCATGGTAGTTTCGCGTCGCGGGGCGCCCTCACGGGCGCCCCGTGGAGTTTCAGAAAAGAACTCCGAACTCCATCGTATCCTCGTTGGCGACTGCGTCAGCGAGATGAACAGGTTGCCGGCGAATTCCGTCGATTTGGTGTTCGCGGACCCGCCATACAATCTCCAGCTCGCCAACGATCTCAAGCGTCCGGACGATTCGCATGTCGATGCGGTCACCGACGACTGGGACAAGTTCGACAGTTTCGCCGCCTATGACGTCTTTACCAAGGAATGGCTGAAGGCGGCCCGCCGCGTGCTCAAGCCGGCCGGCACGATCTGGGTGATCGGCTCCTATCACAACATTTTCCGCGTCGGCGCGATCATGCAGGACATGGGGTTCTGGATCCTCAATGACGTGATCTGGCGCAAGACCAATCCGATGCCGAACTTCCGCGGCCGCCGCTTCACCAACGCGCACGAGACGATGATCTGGGCCTCGCGCGACGCCAACGCCAAGGGCTATACGTTTAATTACGAGGCGCTAAAAGCCGGCAACGAGGACGTGCAGGTGCGCTCGGACTGGACCTTCCCGCTGTGCACCGGCGGCGAACGCCTCAAAGGCGCCGACGGCAAGAAGCTGCATCCGACGCAGAAACCGGAAGCGCTGCTCGCCCGCGTCATTCTCTCAAGTTCCAAGCCGGACGACCTGGTACTCGACCCGTTCAACGGCACCGGCACCACCGGCGCCGTTGCCAAGCGTCTCGGCCGCCGCTTTATCGGCATCGAGCGCGAGGAAAAATACGCCCGCGCTGCGATGAAACGCATCGACGAGATGCAGGTCGTGCCGTCGCCATCGATCGCGCCCTTCATCACCGCGCGTGAAGCACCGCGCGTCGCCTTTTCGGCGCTGATCGAGCGCGGGCTGGTGTCGCCCGGCGCGCGGCTCACCGACTCGAAAAAGCGCTACAAGGCTGTCGTGCGCGCCGACGGCGCGGTGTCGCTCGGCGAGCAGGTCGGCTCAATCCACCGGATGGGCGCGGTCGCGCAAGGGCTCGACGCCTGCAACGGCTGGACCTTTTGGCATGTCGAAACGCCGAAGGGCCTGCGGCTCATCGACGAATTACGCGCCCAGATGCGCGCGGAGATGTCGGAAGCGGCGGAGTAACTTTTAGGTCGCGACAGCGACGCCGAGGCGAATACCGGACGCCTTCTGCAATCGCTTGATAACGGCAAACAGATTCTCCGCGCGCGGATTGCCCTTCGGGCCAAACATACGCATCAGGCTTTTCGCCGGCGTGCCTGTTTCTTTTGCCAGCCGTTCAAATCCGACAGTGGCATTGATATAATCCCGCAAGACGGCCTTGCCGGTGGCCATGTCGCCACCGAGCATTTCCTGGACCGCTTCAGTCAGCAGCGCCGCGCGGAATTCTGGATCACGCTCGGCGCGCTCTTTGACGATCTCCTTGAAGCTACGTGTAAGTGGCATTTATCTATCTTCCTTTTTTACGTCTTTTGTAGTCAGCCCAGCGCTCGTGAGCCGCCGCAATATCCAGTTCCTGTCTTTGCTTCGTTCCGCCGCCGAGCAGAATGATGAGAGTCTCGCCGTCGTGGCCGAAATAAACCCGGTAGCCAGGCCCGACGTTGATACGGTATTCGAAAACGCCGCTGCCGACCGATTTCACATTCGAGAAGTTGCCTTGCTCCAAACGCTTCAATGCAATGGTAATTCTCGAAGCAGCCTGCGGATTGAGATCCGCAAACCAATTTCGAAACGGGCACCCTCCTAATGTTTCCACATAGGCAAGCACTTCCATTCCAATAGTATCATATATGTTACCAATGATGGCAAGTGCAAGGCGCGACGGCACCTAAAATTCGCTTGGATCAGGATTTAGACCAGCACTTCCAGCAACGATTCCAAACCGCGCACCGCAAACGCCTCCATGTTGGCGCGGCGGTCGGTGCTGCCGGTTTCCAGCGTCACGGCCCTTTCAACGGGGCCCGCGACCGCGACGCAAGTGTGTCCCGCCGCATCGCCGTATCGATTGCCCGTCGGCCCGGTCGCGCCGGTTTCGCTCAGAACCCATGTCGCGCCGATCTTGTCGCGGGCGCGGCGCGCCAGCAGCAGCGCATAGGCCTCGGTCGACGGCCGCAGGCCGGTCATATCGGCATCGGTGATGTCCATCAGCGCCGCGCGCGACTGCTTGGTGTAGACCACCGCGCCGCCGATGAAATAGGCCGACGCGCCTGGCACCGCGAGCAAAGCCGCGGCGATCAGCCCGCCGGTCGAGGACTCGGCAATGGCGATGGTTTCCTTGCGCTCGATCAGGCGCGCCGCAACCTTCGCCGCCAGACTCTCAAGCTGTGTCATGTTGCGAACGCCTCGCCATGGCCGAGCTGGCACAGCACCCGGAAGACGCCGACCTCGCCGTTGGGAAATTCCCGCGCCAGCCGCGCGCCGAGCGCTTCGGCATCGGCTTGCCAGATCGTATCGACCATCAGCGCGCCTTTGATTTTCCTGTCGCCGCCGCGCAGCCTTTCTTCCTCGGCGACCGGCTGCCCGGCCGGATCGACGGCCATCCAGATTTCGCCACTGGGGAATTTGATGTCGGCCAACAATTCGTCGAGCAGCGCGGCAAGCCGCGTCTGATCGGGCGTCTCATTGAAGCGCACGGTCACCGCATAGGCGCCGCGCATGGCGCCGCGCCGCAAGGTGCGGTGGCACAATGTGCGGTTCATGTTCTTGAACACCTCCGACATGATCATCTTGGTCATCGGCGTCGGATTGTTCAGCCGCTCAAGATAAGCCGGCGAGGTCAGCACGTCAGGCGATTGCACCACATAGAAATTGAAATAGCCGCAGGCGCCGGAAATCGCCTGATGGCGGCGGCCATAGAGAAAGCCCGGCACGCCGAGCCGCTCTTCCAGATGCTCGCCCTGGAACCAGAGATTGAAATCGGCGTCGCGCCCCGGCGCGGCATCATTCCAGATCGCCAGAATGCCGGGCTCAGCGTTCGCCATTTTCTTGACCCCGTTCGACATTGCCGCTGCGCTCTACGTTTGCGCTACGCGATGGCACGCCGAATTCCTTGCGGCAAACTTCCGCCAGCACCGCAATGCCTTCGCGAATCTGGTCGTGCGACGGGCTGGCAAAGCACAGCCGCACGCGGCTGATACTGTGCGCTTTGTCGGTCGACCATTCCGGTCCGGGATTGATGGCGACGCCTTCTTTCAGCGCCGCCTGATAGAGCTTGAGGCTGTCGACATTGTCCGGCAGATTGACCCACAAAAAGATGCCGCCCTTCGGATCGTCGAATTCGGCGGCGGTGCCGAACTGCTCGTTGAGCGATTCCATCAAAGTTTCGAGTTTCTTGCGCAGGCTGGCGCGCAGCGCCGGAACGTGGTCGGCGAAATGCGGCGCACAGTATTCCGCCAGTACCATTTGCTCGAGCGCGCCGGAGCCGGCGTCGGTCTTAAGCGCCAGCATGCGCGACATCACGCCCCAGGGCGCGGCGATGAAGCCGACGCGCAGAGCCGGCGCGATCGATTTCGAAAACGAGCCGATATGAATGACGTTATCCGACTTGCTCATCGCATAGAGCGAACGCGGCCGCTCGCCGCTCCACACCAGGTCGGCATAGCAGTCGTCCTCGAAAATCGGCACGCTGTATTGATCGGCCAGCGTGAGCATTTGCGCGCGGCGCGCTTCGTCGAGAATAGTGCCGGTCGGGTTCTGCACGGTCGGGATCGTGTAAATGTATTTCGGCTGGATGCCGCGCGCCAGAAGCTCGGCGAGCGCCGCCTTCAGCACGTCCATGCGCATGCCGCCGGCATCGAGCGGAATGCCGACCGCATTGACGCCGAGCTTGGCGAGCCGCGTCAGCGTGCCTTGGTAGTTGTCCTGCTCGACGATCACGGTGTCGCCGCGCGTCAGCAGCGCCGCGTTGACCAGATCGAGCGCCTGCAACGAACCTGAGACGATAAGCAGGTCGTCGGCGGTGCAAGCCATGCCGGCGTCCCGCTTCAACTTCGTTGCCAGGAATTCGCGCAACGGCCGATAGCCTTGCGGGCCGCTATTGAGGCCGTAGGTGGCGAGCGTCCGGCCCTCGCGGGCCATCACCGACTGCGCCGCCTGCATCAGGCCTTCCAGCGGCACCGCGTCCGGGTCGTTATTGCCGCCGGTGAAATTGTATTTCGGCGAACCGGTCCAGCGCACCGCGGGCGCCGGCGTTCCCACTGGAAAAAGCGGGCCGAAGTCGAATGACATTGATGATCTCCCCGGCCCGCTTATCTTCTTACTTGCCCGCCACGACCATGATTTCGACCTTGTAGTCGGGGGTCGCGAGCCTGGCCTCGACGGTGGCGCGCGCCGGGGTATTGCCGGGCGAGACCCAGGCGTCCCAGGCGCCGTTCATTTCGGCGAAATTGGCCATGTCGGTGATCCAGATATTGGCCGTCAGCAGCTTGGATTTGTCGGTTCCGGCAGTCTTCAGGTAGCCGTCGATCTGACCGAGAATGTCCTTGGTCTGGTCGGCAACGCTCTTGCCCTTGGGCTCGTTGGCGACGATGCCGGCGAGATAAACGGTGTTGCCGTGCACCACGCACTTGCTCATGCGCGGGCCGACGTCGTGACGTTCGATAGCCATCTGGGCTCTCCCTTTAATTGTACAAATCGGGGCAATTCTTAGCGGGCTTTGCCGCCAAAGGGAACTCAGGCGGGTTCCGCGCTTTATACCCGCACAGGTTCCTTCAGGGAGGTTTTCGCCATGGGCTGGTTTTCATCCGATATCGACACTTTCGACGAACTCTTCGTGCACACGTTGCAGGACATCTATTATGCCGAGCACCAGATCAAGAAGTCGCTGCCCGACATGGTCGCCAAGGCGTCCGACGCCGAGCTGAAAAAAGGCTTCCGGATGCACCTCAAGCAGACCGACGGCCACATCAAGCGGCTCGACCGGGTGTTCAAGATGATCAAGTCGGTGCCGCAGGGCACCAAGTGCCCGGCCATCGACGGCATCATCGACGAAGCCAACGAGATCGCCGGCGAGATCGACAACAAGACGGTGCTCAATGCCGCGCTGATCGCGGCGGCGCAGGCGGTCGAGCATTACGAGATCACCCGCTACGGCACCCTTGTCGCCTGGGCCAAGCTCATCGGCCGCAACGACGTCGCCAAGATCCTCGCCATGACGCTGAAAGAGGAAAAAGCGACCGACAAGAAGCTCAGCTCCATCGCCAAGCGCAAGATCAACAAGAAGGCGGCGATGCGCAAACTGCCGAAGCCCGACCGCACCGAAAAGGCCGAGAACGCCTTCCTCGCCGCGTCGGCCGGCATTCCGGCGATTTGATTCTTCACCTCTCCCATAGGGAGAGGTCGGATTGCGCAGCAATCCGGGTGAGGGGTTAGGGACTCAGTTGAGTCTCTTGCCCCCTCACCCCAACCCTCTCCCCCAAGGGGAGAGGGAGTCGCGCAGAATGCGCAGCGACGCTTCTACCCGCCCACCGCGCCCTGCGTATTGACGTAGAGCGCGTACAAAGAATGCGCAGCCGCCATGAACAGGCGGTTGCGCTTTCGCCCGCCGAAACAGACATTGGCGCAGCGCTCCGGCAACGCGATATGTCCGATCGGCTCGCCCTCGGGTGAGAACACGCGCACGCCGTCCAATTCCGGCGTCATGCCCCAGCCGCACCAGAGATTGCCGTCGACATCGACGCGGAAACCATCCGGCGTGCCGTTCGGGCCGGCATCGATCAAAATCTTGCAGTTGGAAATCTTGTCGCCCGACGCCGCGACGTCGAAGCTCAATATGCGCCGCGGCTCGGCGCGCGACTCGACGATGTAGAGCTTTTTCTCGTCCGGCGAAAAGGCCAGCCCGTTCGGCGCATTGATGTCGTCGGCAATCAGGCTGATGGCGCCGGTCTTGCCGTCGACCCGATAAACGCTCATCGGCAATTCGCTGTCGCGTATCTCGCCTTCATGATTGCTGAGCAGGCCGAACGGCGGATCGGTGAACCAGATCGAATCGTCCGATTTCACCACGATATCGTTCGGCGAATTCAGTCGCTTGCCGTTGAACTTCTCGGCGATCACCGTGATCGAGCCGTCGAATTCGGTGCGCACGACGCGGCCGAGATGCTCGCATGTCAGCAAACGGCCCTGCCGGTCGCGGGTATTGCCATTGCCGAAATTCGACGGCTTGCGGAAAACGCCGACGCTGCCTGTTTCCTCGTCCCATTTGTACATGCAGCCGGCCTGCACATCGCTCCAGATCAGGCAGCGCATGTCGCCGAAATAAACCGGGCCCTCGCCCCAGCGCGTGCCGGTATAGAGACGCTCCACATTCGACAGCGGGAAATAGTATTTCTTGAAGCGCGGATCGAGCGCCACGATCGATGGGTCGGGATAACGCAGGCTCGGCGTCCACGAACTGGCTTCAGACATTGGCGTTCCCCCGACAGGTTTTCTCAACTCTATTCTAGCGCATGCGATAGCACTTTGCGCATTACCGTGGGGAGGGCCTCGTCGGCTAATCCCTCACGTCTGGCCCAGCGCGCGCCCTTCGGCGCTGGCGCACTACGCGGCACTTCCGCCACATAGACGGTCAGCGCCAGTGGAAAATGGGTGAACACATGCGTCACTTCGCCGGTGAGCTTGCGCCATTTGGCCTTAAGCGGCGCGGCATCGAGCGCCGACTTTAAATCGAAGTCGTGCGCCCAGTCGCTGCCCGGCACTTCGGTCATCGAACCGAGCAGGCCTTTTTCCGGCCGCTGCCGCAGCAGGACGCAGCCGTCGGCGCGCAACGCGACGAAGGCCGCGCCATAGCGTTCCTTGCCTTCGCGCTTCGGCGCCTTGCGGGGATAAGTCTCCTGGTCACCGCGGGCGCGGGCGACGCACGGCTCGCTCCATGGACAGAGCGAACATGCCGGCTTCTTCGGCGTGCAAATGGTAGCGCCGAGATCCATGAAGGCCTGCGCGAAATCGCCGGAGCGATGCGGCGGCAACAACGACGCCGCCAACCGTTTGATCTCAGGCTTCGCCGCCGGCATCGCCTCTTCCACGGCATAAAGCCGCGTCACCACGCGCTCGACATTGCCGTCGACCGGCACGGCGGCAAGATCGAAGGCAATCGAGCCGACGGCGGCGGCGGTGTATTCGCCGATGCCCGGCAAAGCGCGCAGCGCCTCGATACTGTCCGGGAAGATTCCGTTGTGGCGTTCGACAACTGCGCGCGCGCAGGCATGGAGGTTGCGGGCGCGCGCATAATAGCCGAGCCCGGCCCAGGCGCGCAGCACATCGTCGAGCGGCGCTTTCGCCAAAGCGTCGACCGTCGGCCACTTCGTAAGAAATTTTGCGTAATACGGCCCGACGGTTTTGACCGTGGTCTGCTGCAACATGATTTCCGACAGCCATACCGCGTAAGGGTCGGCCTTGTTGAGGCCTCGCGCCCGCCACGGCAGCACGCGGCGATGGCGGTCGTACCAGGCCAACAATAATTGCGGGTCGGCTTTCGCACTCGCCCCTTGCTCCGATTTTTCCCTCCCCGCTTGCTTCTTCTTTTCCCTCCCCCCTTGAGGGGGAGGGCCAGGGAGGGGGGTGTCTTTCTTGCGCAAGAGTTCGCGGCTTACCCCCCTCCCGCCCCTCAAGGGGGGAGGTGAAGAAAGAGAAGCGTCGCCGCTGACCGGAGAGTCGGCCTGCTTCTTTCGCTTTGAGGTAGCTGCTACGTTCATGGCGCCGACCTTGGCACGAGACCCGGTATTATGAGCAAGCCCGCCCGCAGTTTTCCCCGGCCGTTGTCCGAGTTCCTCGGCGCGACGCTCGGCGGCGTGCTGAAGGAACAGGGTTTCGCCTCGACCGAGATCATCGCCCGCTGGGCCGATATTGTCGGTGCCGAAATTGCCGCCCATAGCGAGCCGATGAAGATCAACTGGCCGCGCGTGGTCAAGGACACCGGCGACGACGACCAAAGCGAGCCGGCGACGTTGGTATTGCGGGTCGAAGGCCCAATGGCCTTGGAAATTCAGCACCTGTCGGCGGTCATTCTGGAGCGGGTGAACCGCTTCTTCGGCTGGCAGGCCATCGGCCGCATCACCTTGCGGCAGGCGCCCTTGCACCGGCAAAGCCCGAAAAAGGCGCCGCCGCCGCCCGATCCGGCCGTCACCGCGCAACTCGCCGCCAGCATGCCGGAAGTCGAGGACGAGGCCCTAAAACAGGCGCTCGCCCGTCTGGGAGCCTCGATCAAACGAAAGTGACGCCGCCGCCGCCCTTTCCTTCCCGGCCCGCCATTGCCACAATTGTCCTGTCCAGCTAGCCAGACCGGACAAACGTCTCAATCGAACGGAGATTTCCCTTGCGCCTCACCCGCCGCGAATTCTGCCAGAGCACCGCCACCGTGGCGCTCGCCACCGCCCTCGGTCTGGCGACTGTGCCGGCTTTCACGGACGCAGCGCTGGCGCAGGCGAAAGTCTCGGAAGCCGAACTGATGGCGCCGGGCCCGCTGCCGGAAATGGTGATGGGCGATGCCAAGGCTCCCGTTACGGTTATCGAATATGCCTCGATGACCTGCTCGCATTGCGCGACCTTCACCGAAAAGACCTTCCCGGAATTAAAGAAGCGCTACATCGACACCGGCAAGGTGCGCTTTATCTTCCGTGAGTTCCCACTCGATCAGCTGGCCGCCGCGGCCTTCATGCTGGCGCGCTGCTCGGCCGAGACCGATCCGGCCAAGTACTTCACCCTGGTCGATACCCTGTTCAAGCAGCAGCGCGTCTGGGCGGTTGAAAAGCCGCTGCCGCCGTTGCTGGCGCTGGCCAAGCAGGCCGGCTTCACCCAGGCGACCTTCGATGCCTGCCTGCAAAACCAGAAGCTGCTGGACGGCATCGAAGCCGTGCGCAACCGCGGCGCCGAGAAGTTCAAAGTGCAGTCGACGCCGTCATTCTTCATCAACGGCACCTTGGTCACCGGGGCGCTGTCGATCGACGAAATGGCCAAGCAGATCGACCCGCTGCTGAAGGGCTGAGTTTTCGCCTGATTTTGCAGGCTGGATTGGCCTCTTGCCGTGCCCGGTTACCGATTACCGGGCCGGCAAGCGTATTTTTCGCTAATCCACAGCCGAAAGGTCTGGAAAACCGGGCTTTCTGGGCGCATCTCTGTTGCTCAAGGGACCGCGAAAACTCATTCTCCCGGCGAACGCGGCACCTATATGTAGCGTCCGGGCAGTGCCCCCGGCTTACGAATTGTATCCGTCAATGCAAAACCCAGCAGGACGTCGGGCGTTCACCCTGCGCGGGTTGAGGCCTTAAAGCATGAAGCTTACGCGGCTCCGCCTGATCGGGTTCAAGTCATTCGTTGAACCGACCGATTTTCAAATCGAGCCGGGTCTGACCGGCGTCGTCGGCCCGAACGGTTGCGGCAAATCCAACCTCGTCGAAGCGCTGCGCTGGGTGATGGGCGAAAGCTCGTACAAATCCATGCGCGCCTCGTCGATGGACGATGTGATCTTTTCCGGCAACAACAGCCGGCCGGCGCGCAACCACGCCGAAGTCGCGATCTCGATCGACAATTCCGAGCGCTCGGCGCCGGCCAATTTCAACGACACCGACATGCTGGAAATCGCGCGCCGCATCGAGCGCGAATCCGGCTCGGCCTATCGCATCAATGGCCGCGACGTCCGCGCCCGCGACGTGCAGATGGTGTTCGCCGACGCCTCGACCGGCGCGCGCTCGCCCGCCCTCGTCCATCAGGGCCGCATCGGCGAAATCATTCAGGCCAAGCCGGAACAGCGCCGCCGCGTGCTGGAAGAAGCCGCCGGCGTGTCCGGCCTGCATGCCCGCCGCCATGAGGCCGAACTGCGTCTCAAGGCCGCCGAAGCCAATCTGCTGCGTCTTGAAGACGTCATCGGCCAGCTCGCCGGGCAAATGGAAGCGCTGAAAAAGCAGGCGCGCCAGGCGATCCGCTATCGCACCGTCTCGGCGCAAGTGCGCAAGTCGGAAGCAACGCTCTATCACCTGCGCTGGACCGCCGCCTCCGCCGAACTCGCCGCCGCCGAACAGGCCAAAGACGAAGCGGTGCGCGAAGTCGCCACCCGTACCGGCGCGCAGGCCGAAGCCTCAACCCGGCAGGCCAATCTGGCGACGACCCTGCCGCCTCTGCGCGAAACTGAGGCGCGCGCCGGCGCGGCGCTGCATCGCCTCAACGTGGCGATGCAGGAACTCGACCGCGAAGAAACCCGCGCCAAGGACCGCATCGCCGAACTCGATCTGCGTCTGGTGCAGTTCGCCGCCGACCGCGAGCGCGAACAGAAGCTTGCGGCCGATGCCGAGGAAGCCATCGCCCGCCTCACCGCGGAAGAAGAAACCATCCGCGCCGAGGCGCATGAAAGCGCCGGCCGCCGCAGCGGCGTCGATGCCCGCGTCGGCGAAGCCGGCGAGCAGCTTGCCGCCGTCGAGAAGGTTTTCGCCGAGCTGACCAAAAAGCTCGCCGACCTGACCGCGCAGCGCAACCAGCTTGAGAATGCGCGCCGCCAGCACAGCGAGCGTGCCGCCAAGCTGGAAACGGAAATCGCCGGCATCGCCGGCGAAGTCGATGCCTTGCAGGCCACCGATGGGCCCGATCTCGCCGCCCTGACGCTGGCCGTCGAGGACATCCAGCGCGCCGTGGCGGAAGCCGAAAACGCCGCCATTGCCGCTGAAGCGGCGCACGCCGCCGCCCGCGCCGCCCTTGAAGCCACCCGCGCGCCGCTGACCGAAGCGGAACGGCGCGTACAGCGTCTGGAAACCGAAGCCAAGACCCTGTCCAAGGTTCTGGCGGTCGAGAACAAGAACCTGTGGCCGCCGGTCATGGACCACGTCTCGGTCGAGAAGGGTTACGAGAAGGCGCTCGGCGCCGCTCTCGGTGACGATCTCGACGCGCCGGTCGATCCGTCGGCGCCGATGCGCTGGGTCGGCTCGGCCGTCGATCCGAGCGATCCGTCGCTGCCGGATGGCTGTACGGCGCTGTCGTCGCATGTGCAGGCGCCGGCCGAACTCGCCCGCCGTCTCAACCAGATCGGCGTCTGCGACAAGGATTCCGGGCCCCGCCTCGCCGCGCTGCTGAAGCCCGGCCAGCGTCTGGTGTCGCCTGAAGGCGATTTGTGGCGTTGGGACGGTTTTGCCGCCGCCGCGCATGCGCCGACCGGCGCCGCGAGGCGTCTGGCCGAGCGCGCACGTCTTCACGACATCGAGTCCGAACTGGAGACGGCGCGCGCCGAGGCGGAAACCGCGCGCGCGCAGGGCGAAGCCGCCCAGGGCGCCTTGCAGGCGGCCGCGACCGCCGAAACCGAAGCCCGCAACGCCGCGCGCGAACGCCAGCGCGAAGCCAACGCCGCCCGCGACCGGCACGACGCCGCCGAGCGCGAAGTCAACCGCAACGCCGCGCGCCTGTCCGCATTGGCCGAAGCGCAAACCCGCCTGACCACCAGCCGCGACGAGACCGCCGCCGCCCGTGCGCAGGCGGAGGAAGCCTTGGCCGCGCTCGAACCGGCCGCCGATCTGGAAACCGAACTGTCCGGCGTCCGCGACGACATCACCGGAAAACGCGCTCATCTGGCCGAAGTGCGCGCCGAGCAACAGGCGATCGCCCGCGAAGCCGAACTCGCCGACCGCCGTCTGGCGCAAGTCGGCAGCGACAAGGCCGGCTGGATCAAGCGCCAGGAAGGCGCGCGCGGCCAGATGGCCACGCTGGAGCAGCGCGTCGCCGAGGCGACGCATGACCGGGCCGAACTGGAAAACGCGCCGGCGATGTTCGCCGACCGCCGCGAGGCGCTCCTCAACGAGGTCAAAATCGCAGAAACCGAGCGCCGCGACGCCGCCGACCGCTTGCAGGAAGCCGAAACCGCTCTGGCCGAGGCCGACCGCGACGCCCGCGCCGCGCTCGAGGCCGCTTCCGCCGCCCGCGAGGAAGCGGCGCGCGCCGAGGAACGTCACGAAGGCGCCAAACGGCGCCTCGCCGATATCGCCCGCGAAATCCACGACATGCTGGAAATCGAGCCGGCCGGCGTCGCCGAATTGGCCGAATTGCAGCCCGATCAGGCTTTGCCGGAACTGGCCGATGTCGAGGCGACATTGGAACGTCTGCGCCGCGAACGCGAACGTCTCGGTGCCGTGAACCTTCGTGCCGAAGAGGAACTGGTCGAGGTCGAGACCCAGCACACTTCGCTGACCACCGAACGCGACGATCTGGTCGAAGCGATCAAGAAACTGCGCCTCGGCATCCAGAGCCTCAACCGCGAGGCGCGCGAGCGCCTTTTGGCCTCGTTCCAGCAGGTCAACAGCCACTTCCAGCAGCTTTTCACCAAGCTGTTCAACGGCGGCACCGCGGAACTTCAGTTGATCGAGAGCGACGATCCGTTAGAGGCGGGTTTGGAGATTTTGGCGAAGCCGCCCGGCAAGAAGCCGGCGACCTTGTCGCTTTTGTCAGGCGGCGAACAGGCTTTGACGGCGCTGGCGCTGATCTTCGCGGTGTTCCTGACCAATCCGGCGCCGATCTGCGTGCTCGACGAAGTCGACGCGCCGCTCGACGACCATAACGTCGAACGTTTCTGTGACATGCTCGACGAAATGACCCGTTCTACCGACACCCGCTTCGTGATCATTACACACAACCCGATCACCATGGCCCGCATGAACCGGTTGTTCGGCGTGACCATGGCCGAGCGCGGCGTGTCGCAACTGGTGTCGGTCGATCTCGAGGCCGCCGTCCGGTTCCGCGAGGCGGGCTGACCGTGCTTGAATTCCGCCGCGGTCGCCCGGACCGCGGCTTTTAGGGGGGCGAGTCATGCGGCGGTTGGCGGCGTTATTGCTGTTCGTCGCGGCTTTACATTTCGGCACGGCACTTGCGCCGGCTTCCGCCGCCGACAAAATCGGCGTCGTCCTGATGCACGGCAAAACCGGAACCGCCAAGCCGCGGAGTCCGATCGGCCCGTTGATTGCCAAGCTGCAAGGCAGCGGTATCCTGGTCGATGCGCCGGACATGCCGTGGTCGCGCAGCCGGTTCCTCGACAAGGATTATGCCGGCGCGATGGCGGAAATCGATGCCGCCGTCGCCCGCCTGAAAAAACGCGGCGCCACCAAGATCGTGGTCGGCGGCCAGAGCATGGGCGCCAACGCCGCGCTCGGCTATGGCGCGCAGCGCGACGGCCTCGCCGGCATCATGGCGCTCGCCCCCGGCCATGTCCCGGATCTTCCGATGTACCAGAACTCGTTGAAGCACGACTACCGCCGCGCCAAGGCGATGGTCGACAAAGGCGAAGGCGAGGCGGCTACAGGTTTCGCCGACAACAACCAGCGGCAAATTTCGCAAGTGCGGGTTAAGGCGCGCATCTACCTGAGCTGGTACGATCCGGAAGGCGCCGCCGCCATGCCGCTCAACGCCAGCAAGCTCAAACCGGGCACGCCGCTAATGTGGGCGATTGGCCGCGACGACGCGCTGATCCGGCTAGGCAAGGCCTATGTTTTCGATCGCGCCCCGGCAGATCCCAAGAGCCTCTATCTGGAAGTCGCCGGCGGCCATCGTGACACGCCGGAAGTCGCCGCGAGCCAGATTTTGAACTGGCTGCGCTCTCTCTGAGTCGGCGCACAATTTAAAAAATAATTCGAAACCGCCTACTCGAGTGCGGAACCAAACCCGGCTGTCAATGTTAGTTGAGTACTAGCGTTTCAGCCGGGCGGCTCCCCCCTTACCCCCCGAATAGCCGTCTGGCGAAGAGGCCCCGAACTCCGGTTCGGGGCCTTTTTTCTTGTGCAACAGATGCTTACCGCGCGCCGCGCAATTCGATGGAACTTTGTGCGAAAGCCTTGCCCCTACTCGGTTGCCGTTAGGCGCAAAGCGCCCATTTGAGCTAGGCTTGCTCTGGTTCACGTTTTCAGGAGCTACCGCCATGTCCACCACCGGCTGGGTCATCCTCGGCATTGTCGTTGTGATCGTGATCTGGGCAGTCAGCATCTACAACGGCCTCGTCGCCCTGCGGCAGCGCACCAATCAGGCCTTTGCCGACATCGACGTTCAGCTCAAGCAGCGCTCCGACCTGATCCCCAATCTGGTCGAGACCGTGAAAGGCTACGCGGCGCATGAGCGCGGAACTCTTGAAGCCGTCGTCAATGCCCGCAACGCGGCCATTGCCGCGCCCGGAGTCGAGCAGAAAGTCGCCGCCGAAAACATGCTATCCGGCGCGCTGCGCCAGTTGTTCGCTTTGTCGGAGAGCTATCCGGATCTCAAGGCCAACCAGAACTTCCAGCAGTTGCAGGCCGAAATTTCCGATATCGAGAACAAGCTCGCCGCCTCGCGCCGCTTCTTCAACAGCGCCGTGCAGGAATACAACACCGGCATCGAGCAGTTCCCGGCGGCTCTGTTTGCCGGCATGTTCGGTTTCGGACACCGCACCTTCTTCGATGTCGGCGAGCAGCGCCAGCAACTCGAGCAGGCGCCGAGCGTGAAGTTTTAGAATTCTGTCATTCCGGGCGCGCGAAAGCGCGAGCCCGGAATCCAGATACTGGCGCTGAAATTTTCCCTCTGGATTCCGGGTCCGGCCTTCGGCCGTCCCGGAATGACGGAAGAATACGATGGCCGCCTATGGTCTCTACACCCATATCCAGTCGAACAAACGCCGCTCGGTCGCGCTGCTGATCGGCCTTTTCTTCCTGGTCTATGTTCTGGTGTTTGCCGGCGCGCTGCTCGCCGAAACCTTGAGTGTCGGCGACGCGCCGCTCGATTATCTCATTCAGGCGGCACTCTACGACTTCGCCATGGCGGCGCCGTTTGCCACCATCGGCACCATTCTGTGGGTGCTGATCGCCTACAAATTCCACCAGAAAATGATCGACGCCATTACCGGCTCAAGCCCGGTCACTCGCGAAGAAGAGCCGCGGCCTTACAATCTGCTGGAAAATCTGTGCATCTCACGCGGCATCGCCATGCCGAAGCTGCGCATCGCCGACGATAACGCGCTCAACGCCTTCGCCACCGGCCTCAACGACAAGCAATATTCCATCACTGTAACGCGCGGCCTGATCGGTGCGCTCGACGACCAGGAAATCGAAGCTGTGCTCGGCCACGAACTGACGCATATCCGCAACGGCGACGTGCGCTTGCTGGTGATCGCGGTGGTCATCGCCGGCGTGATCTCCTTCTTCGGCGAGATGGTGTTCCGCATCTTTTTCCAGAACGCCTTTTACGGCCGGCGCTCTAGCAGTAGCAGCAATGACAAGAAAGGCGGCGGCGCCTTTATCGCGATTGCCATTGCCATCGCATTGATCGTGGTCGCATGGATTTTGTCGATCGTCATCCGCTTCGCGCTGTCGCGCTCACGCGAATACCTCGCCGATTCCGGCGCGGTCGAGCTGACCAAGAACCCGGATGCCATGATCTCGGCGCTGCGCAAGATCGAGAACCGCGGCGAGCTGGCGGCCGCCAATTCCGCGGTGATGGAAATGTGCATCGACAATCCGCGCTCGGGATTTGCCGATATTTTCGCCACGCATCCGTCGGTGGACAAGCGCGTCGCGGCCTTGGTGCAATTCGCCGGCGGCCGCGATCCGGGGCCGCTTTCAATTGAGGGGCCGCAAGAAACAGGGCAACTCGGGCCACCGCCGGAAGGCCCTTGGAGCGATCCTCCGCAAAATAATGCTCAACAGGACAGCGGCAAGCCATTTTTGCCGGGAAGCGAAGGCCCTTGGGGACCGCGGCAATAACCAGGCGCTGCATACTCCGCTTTCGCGCGGTCGTGACTAATGCCCCTCGAAACTCATCAACGTCCGCACCGGCACATCCATTGCCCGCAACTTCGCGGCGCCGCCAAGTTCAGGCAAATCGATGACGAAGCACGCCGCCAAAACTTCGGCGCCGACCTGACGCAACAGCTTGACCGCGCCTTCCGCGGTGCCGCCGGTCGCGATCAGGTCGTCGACCAGAACGACGCGATCGCCTCGCTTCACCGCGTCGACATGCATCTCCATTTCGTCGGTGCCGTATTCCAGCGCGTAAGCCATCCGCACCGTCTGGTGCGGCAGCTTGCCCTTCTTGCGGATCGGAATGAAACCGGCCGACACCTGGTGCGCCACCGCTCCGCCTAGGATAAAGCCGCGCGCCTCGATGCCGGCGACCTTGTCGATCTTCATGCCGGCCCAGGGCTGCACCAGTTCGTCAACCGCACGGCGAAACGCGCGCGCATCGCCAAGCAGCGTCGTGATATCGCGGAACATGATGCCGGGTTTGGGATAATCCGGGATCGAGCGGATCGCGGCACGCAGATCGAGTTCGTTTACAGGCGGCGTCATCAGTTCTGTCCCTTCAGCACCCTGCCCGCCACTGCGTCGAGTTTCTTGAGAAGTTCAGGATCGCGCGCTTCCGGCGCCGTGATCAAGGCGGTGTCGAGCGCGCGGTCGGAGCCGATCGGACAGCGCTCGTGCTCGCGCGAAAAATCGCGCGCCAGCCGCGCCACCAATGTCTGCGCCCGTGCCGCGTTTTCCATCAGCACCTTGATGATGTCCTGCACGGTGACGGCGTCATGGTCGGGATGCCAGCAATCGAAGTCTGTCACCATGGCCACCGTGGCGTAGCAAATCTCGGCCTCGCGGGCGAGCTTGGCCTCCGGCATGTTGGTCATGCCGATCACCGAATAGCCGAGCGTTTTGTAGGTCATGCTCTCGGCATAGGTGGAAAACTGCGGCCCCTCCATGCAGACATAGGTGCCGCCGCGCACCGCCTTGATGCCTTCTTTGTCGGCCGCCTCACCGATCCGTTGGCTCAAGCGCGGCGACACCGGATGCGCCATCGACACATGCGCCACCAGGCCCTTGCCGAAAAACGAACTCTCCCGCTTGTGGGTACGATCGACAAACTGATCGACGAGGACGAAAGTGCCCGGCGGCATCTCCTCCTTGAACGAGCCGCAGGCCGACAGCGAAACCAGGTCGGTGACGCCGGCGCGCTTCAGCACGTCGATATTGGCGCGGTAATTGATGTCGGACGGCGACAGCCTGTGGCCCTTGTCGTGGCGCGGCAGGAAGACGACCGGCAGGCCATCGATGTCGCCGATGCGCAGGGCGCCGGACGGCTCACCCCAAGGGCTGGCGATGCGCTCCTCGCGCACGTTTTGCAGGCCGGGCAGATCGTACACGCCCGAGCCGCCGATGATGCCGAGAACTGCCTTCGTCATAGCCACCTCGTCGTCCGCCCCAAAAACGAAAGGGCCCCATTCGGGGCCCTCGCGTCAAGAGATGTCGAATGCCGTTTTAGTGAACCGCCGACCACACCTTCTTCTTGGTGAAGTACAGCAGGCCTGTCAGCACGAGCAGGAAGATCATGACCTGGAAGCCGATGCGCTTGCGCTGCACCAGGTGCGGCTCGGCCGCCCACATCATGAACGCCGTCACGTCCTTGGCATACTGCGCGATGGTCTGCGGCGCGCCATCGTCATAAGTCACCTGACCGTCGCTCAGCGGCGGCGGCATGGCGATGACATGGCCGGGGAAATATTCGTTGTAGTTGCCGCCCTCAGGCATAACGAAGCCCTTCGGCGGATCCTTGTAGCCGAGCAGCAGGGCGTTAATGTAATCCGGGCCCTGCTCCTGATACTGCGTGAAGATATCGATCACGAACCACGGAAAGCCGCGCTCATAAGTGCGGGCCTTGGCCAGCGTCGAAAAGTCCGGCGGCGCGACGCCGCCATTGGCGGCCGCGGCGGCGCGATCATTGGCGAACGGTGCCGGGAAGGCGTCGGCGGGACGGCCGTTACGCTCGATCGCTTCGCCCTTGTCGTCGAGATCCTTGATCTTGTACTCGGCCGCGACAGCCGCCGCCTGCGCCTCGGAGAAACCCGGGCCGCCGGCTTCCGCAAGATTGCGGAACGAGACCAGGCTCATCGAATGACAGGACGCGCAGACTTCCTTGTAAACCTTGAAGCCGCGCTGCAACTGGCCCTGGTCGAACTTGCCGAACGGACCGGCGAACGACCACTTTTGGGCCGGCGGGACCGGCGCGCCTTCCGCAGCGTGGGCGGCGCCGGCGGCGCCGAGCGAGGCGGCCAGCGTGAGAGCGATGAGGATACGTTGCGTCGTCATGATTGTTCTCCCGCTCACGCTTTCGAGCCCAAAACCGATTCCGAAATCGAATTCGGCAACGGCCTGGTCTTCTCGAATATGCCGAGCAGCGGCAAGACGACGATGAAGTGCGCGAAGTAGTAGATGGTCAGGATGCGCGACAGCACGACATAGATGCCTTCCGCGGGCTTGGCGCCAAGCCAGCCGAGGCCGATGCAAACCGCGAAGAACAGCCAGAAGAACTGCTTGTACAGCGGGCGATAGCGCGCCGACTTGACCTTCGAGGTGTCGAGCCACGGCAGGAACGCCAAGATGGCGATCGAGCCAAACATCGCGAGCACGCCGAGCAACTTGTCCGGAACCGCGCGCAGGATCGCGTAGAACGGCAGGTAATACCACTCCGGCACGATGTGCGCCGGCGTCACGGCCGGGTTGGCGACGATGTAGTTGTCGGCGTGGCCGAGATAGTTCGGCATATAGAACACGAACCAGGCGAACAGGAGACAGAACGCGACCATCATGAAGCTGTCTTTGGCGGTCGCATAGGGCGTGAACGGCACGGTGTCGCGCTCGGACTTCGGCTCGATGCCGGCCGGATTGTTCTGGCCCGACACATGCAGCGCCCAGACGTGAAGGATCACGACGCCGGCGATGACGAAGGGCAACAGGTAGTGCAGCGAGTAGAAGCGGTTGAGCGTCGGATTGCCGACGGCGTAGCCGCCCCACAGCCAGGTGACGACGGTTTCGCCGACGCCGGGAATGGCCGAGAAGAAGTTGGTGATGACGGTGGCGCCCCAGAAGCTCATCTGGCCCCACGGCAGCGTGTAGCCGAGGAAGCCAGTCGCCATCATCAGGAGATAGATGATGACGCCGAGGATCCAGAGCACCTCGCGCGGCTCCTTGTAGGAGCCGTAATACATGCCGCGATAGATATGGATGTAGACGGCGATGAAGAACATCGACGCGCCGTTGGAGTGCAGGTAGCGCAGCAGCCAGCCGTAATTGACGTCGCGCATGATCGTCTCGACCGACTTGAAGGCGAGATCGACGTGCGGCGTGTAGTGCATCGCCAGCACGATGCCGGTGATGATCTGAACGCCCAGCATGAACGACAGGATGCCGCCGAAGGTCCACCAGTAATTGAGATTACGGGGCGTCGGGTAAGCGACGAAGGACGAATGAATGAGGCCGCCGATCGGCAGCCGCTTTTCAAACCACTGCCCAATTTTGCTTTGCGGCTGGTAGGTCGAGTTTCCGTGCATGGTCGTACCTTGAATGCGACGTTTTTCGGTCAGCCGATCTGAACCTTGGTATCGGAGACGAATTTATACGGCGGCAGGAGCAGGTTCTTCGGCGCCGGACCTTTGCGGATACGGCCGGCGGTGTCGTAGGCCGAACCATGACACGGGCAGAACCAGCCATCGTATTCGCCCTGCTTGGCGAGCGGAATACAGCCGAGATGGGTGCAGATGCCGATGACGACGAGCCACTGCTCGTGGCCGGCCTTGACGCGGGCCGAGTCGGGCTCCGGGTCCGGCAGGGTCGAGAGCTGCACGTTCTTGGCGGCATCGATCTCCTTCTTGGAGCGATGCGAGATGAAAACGGGCTTGGAGCGCCAGAACACCTTGATGATCTGACCTTCCGCGATCGGGGCCAGATCGACTTCGATCGGCGCGCCGGCGGCAATGGTCGAGGCATCCGGGTTCATTTGGGCGATCAGCGGCACCAATACGGCAGCGCCGCCAACAGCGGCGACGGCGCCGGTGGCGATGTAAAGGAAATCGCGGCGCGTGTGCTCCGCAGAAGACACGGTCGTCACGTCTGAATCCTCTCCCCCGGCTGGCTTAGATCGACCGCCCACGGCTGAAACCGGGGATATTATCCCGCGGCGCGGGGCGGACCGGACACGGCAACCCTTAAAGAAGGCAGGATTGCGTTTTCGGTGGGTTCTATTGGCACCCTTGCGGTGCGAGTGCAAGCCCGCTATCGCGCCGCACACCGCCCGGTGCATAAATCATTCGTCTAGAACAGTTTAGCCCGCCTCCTGTAGCAATTCCATTTTGGCCAAACGACGATGCGGATCGCCCTTTATGAACCCGATATTCCCCAGAATACTGGAGGGCACCTCGAACAATAGCGTTTTTGCTGCGTGATCGTTAGCCCGCGCGGATCGGCGGGCAATTGGCAGATGATCTGACGCCGGTGCGGCTCCGCCGTATGCACCCGGCGTCCTGTTGAGGGTGGCACAAGCTGCCTTTTCCCT
>CAMBQQ010000032.1 GCA_945870035.1 Rhizobium sp. Q54
AGGGAAAAGGCAGCTTGTGCCACCCTCAACAGGACGCCGGGTGCATACGGCGGAGCCGCACCGGCGTCAGATCATCTGCCAATTGCCCGCCGATCCGCGCGGGCTAACGATCACGCAGCAAAAACGCTATTGTTCGAGGTGCCCATATGCTTTGTCGGCATTGGGCAACCCTCCGCCGCCTGCAACCTGGCGCGGCTGACGCATGCGCCGGACATCACGCTGATCTATGAATCCGGCACGCTCGCCACCAAGCCGACCGTGCTGCCTTTGTCGATAGGCGACGGCGAATTGTGCGACACCGCGCTGACGACCGTGTCGGTGCCGGAGATGTTCCGCTACTGGCTGCAAGGCGGCCGCATCAAGGTGGGCTTCCTCGGCGGCGCGCAGATCGACAAGTTCGCCAACCTCAACACGACGGTGGTCGGCCCTTACGACAAGCCGAAAGTGCGCCTGCCCGGCGGCGGCGGCGCCCCGGAGATCGCGACGTCATGCGGCGAGATTTTCATTATCATGGCGCAGGGCAAGCGCTCCTTCGTCGAGAAGCTCGATTTCGTTACGTCGATCGGTCACGTTTCGGGCGGCGACTCGCGCCAGAAGCTCGGCGTCAAGACCAAGGGCCCGACCAGGTTGATCACCGACATGGCGGTGTGGGCGCCCGATCCGGAGACCAAGGAGATGACCGTCGTTTCGATCCATCCGGGCGTCACCCGCGAGCAGATCCAGGAAAACACCGGCTGGACGGTGAAGTTCGCCGCCAAGGTCGAAGAGACCCCGGCGCCGACGGCGAAAGAACTTGAGGTGCTGCGCGAACTGCACGCGCGCACCAACAAGGCGCATGCGGCGGCATAAAGGAAAACAGTATGCGTGACGTATTTCTCTGCGACGCCGTTCGCACGCCGATCGGCCGCTATGCCGGGTCGCTTGCCAAAGTGCGGACCGACGATCTCGCCGCGATCCCGATCAAGGCTTTGATGGCGCGCAATGCAAAAGTGGATTGGGAGAAGCTCGAGGAAGTCTATTACGGCTGCGCCAACCAGGCCGGCGAGGACAACCGCAATGTCGCGCGCATGGCGCTGCTGCTGGCGGGACTGCCGCAGAGCGTGCCGGGCGTGACCTTGAATAGGCTGTGCGCTTCCGGCCTCGAAGCGGTCGGCACCGCCGCCCGCGCCGTTCGCTCGGGCGAAATGGAATTCGCCATTGCCGGCGGCGTCGAGTCGATGTCGCGCGCGCCTTTTGTGCAGGGCAAGGCAACCGAGGCTTTCTCGCGTAACGCGGAGATTTACGACACCACGATCGGCTGGCGCTTCGTCAATCCGCTGATGAAGAAGCAATACGGCGTCGACGCCATGCCGGAAACCGGCGAGAACGTCGCCGCCGACTTCCAGATTTCGCGCGCCGATCAGGACGCCTTCGCCATCCGCTCGCAGCAGCGCGCCGGCAAGGCCATCGCGTCGGGCTATTTCGCCAGGGAAATCGTGCCGGTCGAAATTCCCGGCCGTAAGGGCGAGACCGTCAAGGTCGACAAGGACGAACATCCTCGTCCCGACACGACTTTGGAGCAACTGGCCAAGCTCAAAACGCCGTTTCGCGAACCCGGCACGGTGACGGCGGGCAATGCTTCCGGCGTCAATGACGGCGCGGCGGCGTTGATTGTCGCCTCGGAAGCGGCGGTGAAAGCCTTTGGCCTGACGCCGCGCGCGCGTATTCTCGGCATGGCGTCGGCGGCGGTGCCGCCGCGGATCATGGGCATCGGCCCGGTGCCGGCGACGCTTAAGCTGATGGCGCGGCTTGGACACAAGATCGGCGATTATGATTTGATCGAGATCAACGAAGCCTTCGCCTCGCAATCGTTAGCGTGCCTGCGCCAACTCGGGCTCGCCGATGATGCCGAACAGGTCAATCCGCATGGCGGCGCCATTGCGCTTGGCCACCCGCTCGGCATGTCGGGCGCCCGTCTGGCGCTGACGGCGGTACACGGTCTCGAAGAAAGAGGCGGCAGGCTGGCGCTCGCCACCCTGTGCGTCGGCGTCGGACAGGGCGTGTCGCTGGCGATGGAACGCGTTTAATAATAAGGACGAATACAAATGTCGCTGATCTATCCCAAACAAAGCCTTGAGGCGTTCCCGAAACACCTCTCGCCTGGCTACAAGAGTACGATCAAGCGCTCGCCGTCGAAGCCGCTGATGATCGTGCCGCATACTTTGTCGGAGCTGACCGGCCCGGTTTACGGCCATGACGCCATCCAGGAAAACGACAACGACCTGACCAAGCAGCACAAAGGCGAGCCGCTCGGCGAGCGTATCATTGTGCATGGCCAGGTTCTCGACGAGGACAAGAGGCCGGTACCCAATGCTCTGGTCGAGCTCTGGCAGGCCAATGCCTGCGGCCGCTATGTCCACAACGTCGACCAGCATCCGGCGCCGCTCGATCCGAATTTCACCGGGGCCGGCCGCACCGTCACCGACGACAAGGGCTATTACAAATTCATCACCGTGAAACCGGGTGCCTATCCGTGGGGCAATCACCACAATGCCTGGCGTCCGAACCACATCCACTTCTCGGTGTTCGGCCACTCGTTCCTGTCGCGGCTGGTCACGCAGATGTATTTCCCCGGCGACTATCTTTTCCCCTACGATCCGATTTTCAATTCGGTGCTGGATGAAAAGGCGCGGGCGCGCATGATTGCGACTTTCGATCTCGAGAACACCGTGCCGGATTGGGCGCTGGCGTTCCGCTTCGACATCGTGCTGCGCGGCCGCGAAGCGACCCCGCTCGACAACGACGAACACTAGGACCGGACCAAAAAATGTCGGAAATCACGCCCTCACAGACCGTCGGTCCGTTCTTCGCCTATGGGCTCACGCCCAAAGGCCGCTGCGACTGGGATCCGAACGGCAGCTACTCGTGGAAGAATACGGTCGAATCCAACCTGGTCACGCCGGATGCCTCAGGCACCCGCATTCGCATCGAAGGCATCGTCTATGACGGCGACAACCTGCCGATCAACGACTGCATGATCGAGATCTGGCAGGCCGATAGTCAGGGCCGCTATGCCAGCCCGCGCGCGGGCGCTGCGTCCAACACGCAGTTCAAGGGCTTCGGCCGTTCCGCCACCGACAAGGCCGGGGTGTTTGCCTTCGACACCATCAAGCCGGGGCAGGTCGCAGGTCCCGGCGGCAAGCCGCAGGCCCCGCACATTGTCGTCTGCATTTACTCGCGCGGCATGATTCGGCAGGTCTATACGCGGCTCTACTTCGCCGACGAAGCGGCCAATGCCGCCGATCCGATCCTGTCGATGGTGCCTGCCGACCGGCGGAAAACCCTCATTGCCCACAAACAGTCGGGCACCGATCCGGCGCTGTACCGCTTCGACATCCGCGTTCAGGGCGGCGACGAGACGGTGTTTTTCGATATCTAGCGGCGGTTTTTTTGATCGCGACATCACGGCGGCCAGCCACATGCTGGCCGCCTTTTCTTTGCCCACAATTGCCCACGAAACTGGGCCATTTCTGCCCACCATCACCCGCCGGCGTAGGGCGCTTTTTATTCTCTTAAACCATAAAATGCTGATATATATAGTTATTTAGCGCAGTGGGCTTTGCCCACACGTTTTGCCCAACTTTCTCGATGACATTTTGTGGTTGACGAAAAATCCTACGCTTGGTTCGCTGTGCAAGCGCGACGGCCTTCAGAGCCAGCAAAAAAGCGCGAGGAAACGTCATGAACGAGGTCATCCTTCAGGAGATCAGCGAATTCTGCCGTCAGCGCGGCCTAGCCGAATCCACCTTCGGACGTCGCGCCGTCAATGACGGCAAACTCGCCAGCCGGCTGCGCAATGGCGGCCGCATCACCACCGACACGCTGGATCGCATCCGCGCCTTCATGTCGCAAAGCGACGAGGGCGCGCCGGCGCGCCGCCGCGTTCTGTTCGACGCGCCACCGGCGCAATCCCTTCCCGTTATCAAACCGCAGGCGCCGCCAATGGCCACCAACCAGACGGATGACGATCCGCAACGCAATTTCCGTTTCTTCGACAACCGCCAGAAATATCTGCTGTTCGTGAATACGTGCAGCGAAAAATGGGAAGTCGCCCAGCGCGTCAGCCTCGAACTCGGCAATATTCACCCACGGCCGCCGGCGGTGCGCGTCTTCGATGCCGGCGTTGGCGACGGCAGCGTGCTGGCCCGCGTCATGCGCTCGATGCACGACAAGTTTCCGACCATGCCGCATTACATCGTCGGCAAGGAAATCAGCCTCGAGGACGTGCGCCTCACCTTGCACAAAATGGCCGACCGTTTCGTCGAGCATCCTTCCACCGTTCTGGTGCTGACCAATCTTGCCTACGCCGAAGCGCCGTGGCTGGCGGCCAAGTCGCTGCATGCCGCCACCAGCATGATCTGGAAAGAAGTCGCGATGGACGGTGGCACCGCCCATACGTTCGAAGAGCAGATCACCGCGCTCGAACCGTTCCTGGCCGAAAGTTGGAAGGCCAAGGTGTCGCCGAAGAGCGGCAACCCGGTCTATGAGCGCCCGGTCGTGCTGGTGATCTACCGCAACGACCACCGCTTTTTGCTCGACCAGGTGATCCCGAAGCCGGGCGGCACCGTCGCCGACTACGATCTGGTCATTGCCTCGCAGCCATATCGCGCCCGCGCCTCGCTCGAATTCAAGGCCAAGCGCGTGCTGGCGCCGTTGGCTAAAGCGCTCGGCCCGGGCGGCCGCATGATTGCGATCCAGTCTTATGGCCACGACCCGGCGATGGAGATCATCCACAAGGTCTGGCCGGAGGACAATCCGTTCACGCACAGCCGCCACGATCTGCTCAAGGCGACCAAGGTTGAACTGGGCTCTGCGGCGCGCGACATGAATTTCAATGCCTATTCCGACCAGCGCTCGCTGTTCAAATACGAGATGCACACGCTGCCGTCGGAAGTGTCGTCGTCGATCGGGACGTCCACGTTGATGGCGGCGTGGAACGCCGCGGTTTACGTGGCGCAGGTCGAGGACGACCGGCTCTCCGACGTCAACAGCGACCGGCGCTTTATCGATGCGACACGCGACACGCTGCAAGAGCACGGCGGCTTGTGGTTCTACGACGAATCCTTCGTGATCTCGCGCCGGCGGGAATAGGCCATGATGCCGGGTGAATTGTCGTGAACGACAATCGCAAGCCCTTTGCCGCGGCGTTCTCGATCGAGGCGACGCGCCCGCGCCAGGCCGAGATCGCGGCGCTGGCCGGGGCGCTGAAGCCGGGCACGGCGGTTTATCTGTCCGCGGTGCCGAACATGGATGCCGCCGAATTGGTCGACGCCGCCGCGCGTCTGCGCAAGGCAGGCCTTGAGCCGATCGCGCATATCGCGGCGCGCCGCTTCGCCAGCGTCGGTCAATTAAACGAATTGCTGAAGGCGCTGCGCGGCGAGGCCGCCATGCGGCAATTGCTGGTGATCGGCGGCGACATCGAGCCGGGCGGTCCCTTCGCCGATGCGCTGGCGGTAATCCAGAAAGCCGGCCTGCGCGACTTGGGCTTTGACGAGATCGGCATCGCCGCCCATCCGGAAGGCCATGCCATCATTCCGCCGGGCCGTCTCGAAGCGGCCCTCGACGAGAAAATCGCCAGCGCCACGGCGCAGGGCCTGCGCACCCACATCGTGAGCCAGTTTTCCTTTTCGCCGGACCGCGTGCTGACCTGGCTCCGCCACTTGCGGGCCTGCGGCATTGCCGCACCGGTCAAGGTCGGCATGGCCGGCCCGACCAGCGTGCCGGCCCTGTTGCGCTATGCCAAGCGCTGCGGCGTTGCAGCGTCCTTGCGCGGCCTGGTGTCCGGCGTCGGCGCCGGCCTGGTCGGCCAGATCACCACCGGGACGGTGGGGCCCGGCCGCCTGATCGAGGCGCTGGCGCAGGCCGATAATTTGGGCGATATCGCGCCGCATTATTTTTCGTTCGGCGGGGTGGTTGAAACCGCATGCTACGCATGCGACGCGGCACGCGGGACGCAACAATCCAGCCGTGCTATGGCACGTCCCAACAGCGCCTGACCCGGCGGCCGCCCGGCCTTTTCGGACGTCGCGCGCCCTTGAAAATCACGCCCGCCGCCATGGCGGGTCCCATGGAGGAAACGATGAGCCAGCGTACCAAGCCGCCCTTCCGCGCCGACCAGGTCGGCAGCATCCTGCGGACCAAGGCCATTCATGACGCCCGCGAAAAGCACGAAAAGGGCGAAATCACCGGCACGAAATTGAAGGAAATCGAGGACGCGGAAATCGTCAAGGTCATCAAGAAGCAGGAAGACGTCGGGCTGGAAGCCATCACCGACGGCGAGTACCGCCGCTCGTTCTGGCATTACGATTTCTACGGCATGCTGGACGGCGTCGATGTCGTGAAGGCCGACCACGGCATCCAGTTCCAGGGCATGCAGACCCAGATGAAGGTGCTCAAGGTCACCGGCAAGATCGGCTTCTCGAAGAACCATCCGATGCTGGAGCACTTCACGTTCCTGAAGAAGCACGTCACCAAGACGCCGAAGATGTGCATTCCGTCGCCGACGGTGATGCACTTCCGCCTCGAGCCGGGTTCGGTCGCGGCGTCCGCCTATGCAAACCGCGATGCGATTTTCGACGATCTCGCCATTGCCTATCAGGACGCGATCAAGGCGTTCTACGCCGCCGGCTGCCGCTATTTGCAGTTCGACGACACCGCCTGGGCCTATCTCTGCTCCGAGGTTGAGCTGAAGAAGGCGCGTGAGCGCGGCCTCGATGTCGATCATCTTCAGGACACCTACACCAAGTGCATCAACAAGGCGCTTGAGGCCAAGCCCGCCGACATGGTCATCACCACGCATGTCTGCCGCGGCAACTTCCGCTCCACCTTCATCTCGTCGGGCGGCTACGAGCCGGTGGCCGAGAGCCTATTGGCCAAGTGCAACTACGACGGCTACTTCCTCGAATATGACACCGACCGCGCCGGCGGTTTCGAGCCGCTGCGTTTCCTGCCGAAGGGCAACAAGATCGTCGTCTTGGGCCTTGTCAGCTCGAAGGTCGGCGCGCTCGAGCCGGTCGAAGACATCAAGAAGCGCATCAAGGAAGCCGAGAAGTTCGTCGCGCTCGAGCAGCTCGCGTTGTCGCCGCAGTGCGGCTTTGCCTCGACCGAGGAAGGCAACGTGCTGGCCGAGGACGAGCAGTGGGCCAAGCTGAAGGAGATCGTCGCGATCTCGAAGGATGTTTGGGGGAAGTAGCTTCCTCTTCCCTCTCCCCGCGTGCGGGGAGAGGGTGGCGAGCGGCAAAGCCGCTAGCCGGGTGAGGGGCTGATTGATATGAGGCTGCCCCTCACCCGACCCGCCTCCGCTCACGCTTCGGCGGGCCGACCTCTCCCCGTAAACGGGGAGAGGTAAAGAAAAATCCAGGGAGTGATCAATGCCGCAACGCACGTCGCCGCCATTCCGCGCCGATCATGTCGGCAGTCTGTTGCGTCCTGCCGCGTTGAAAGCCGCCCGCGCCCAGCATGCCGCGGGCGGCATCGATGCCGCCACGCTCAAGGCCGTCGAAGACCGCGAAATCGTCAAGGTCATCAAGAAGCAGGAAGAGATCGGCCTGCAACTGGCCACCGACGGTGAATTCCGCCGTTCGTGGTGGCATTTCGATTTCTTCCGCGGCCTGCAAGGCGTCGACTTCGTCGCCGCGCCGCCGATCAAATTCCACGGCGTCGAGACCAAGAGCGAAGCGGTGAAGATCAACCGCAAGGTCGATTTTGCCGGGCACCCGCATCTCGACCACTTCAAATTTCTGAAAGCCAATTGCGCCGTCACGCCGAAAATGACGATCCCGGCGCCGTCGACATTCCACTTCCGGCATGGCCGGGCGATGATCAGCAAGGATGTCTATCCCGATCTCGACGTCTTCTTCGACGATGTCGGCCGCACCTGGCAGAAGGCGATCCGCGCCTTTTACGACGCCGGCTGCCGCTATCTGCAACTCGACGACACTGCCTGGGCGATGATGTGCGATCCGAAGGAGCGCGAGGGTTCCAAAGCGCGCGGCGATGATCCCGACGCGCTGCCGGAAATCTATGCGCGCGTCACCAATGCCGCGCTCAAGGACAAGCCGGCCGACATGGCGGTGACGATGCATTCCTGCCGCGGCAATTTTCGTTCGACCTGGATCGCGCAAGGCGGCTACGAATTCGTCGCCGAGCAATTGCTCGGCAACACGAATCTCGACGGTTATTTCCTCGAATACGATTCCGACCGCGCCGGCGGCTTCGAGCCGCTGCGTTTCTTCCCCAAAGGCAACAAGCAGCTCGTGCTTGGGCTGGTGACGTCAAAGAGCGGCACGCTCGAATCCAAAGACGACATCAAGCGCCGCATCGACCAGGCGACGAAATATGTCGCGCTCGACCAGCTTTGCCTGTCGCCTCAATGCGGTTTTTCCTCGACCGAGGAAGGCAATGTGCTGGCCGAGGACGAGCAGTGGGCCAAGCTGCGCATGATCGTCGAACTGTCAAAGGAAATCTGGAAGTAATGACCCTTCGCGCCACACCGCCGTTTCGTGCCGACCATGTCGGCAGTCTGCTCCGCCCCGCCGCGCTGAAACAGGCCCGTGCCCAGCGCGAGAAAGGCGAGATCACCGCCGAGGCGCTGAAAACGATAGAAGACCGCGAGATCGTCGCCGTCATCAAGAAGCAGGAAGACGTCGGGCTCAAGTCCATCACCGATGGTGAATTCCGCCGTGCCTTCTGGAACTACGATTTTCTGGGCGAGCTCGACGGCGCCGAAGCCTATCTCGGCGAACGCAAGATCAAGTTCGAAGGCGTCAATCCGCGGCCGATGATGATGCGGGTGACGGGCAAGCTCGGCACGTTCAGCGGCCATTCGATGCTCGAGCATTTCAGGTTCCTGAAAGAGCACACACGCGCGACGCCGAAGATGACGATCCCGTCGCCGTCCAGCATGCATTTCCGCTATGGCCGCGACGCCGTGCCGGCGAGCATCTATCCCGACATGAGCGATTTCTACCGCGATCTCGGCGCGACCTATCGCCAGGCCGTGCGCGCTTTCGCAGATGTGGGTTGCCGCTATTTGCAACTCGACGAAGTGAACTTCACGTATCTGTGCGATCCGAAATTGCGCGAGCAGGTCGCCAGTCGCGGTGACGATCCTGACAAACTGCCGCTGATCTATGCCGACATGATCAATGCGGCGATTTCGGATATTCCCGCCGACATGGCGATCACCATGCATTTGTGCCGCGGAAATTTCCAATCCACATTCGTGGCTTCGGGTGGCTACGAGCCGGTCGCGGAAATCCTGTTTAACAAAATCAATGTGCGCGGCTACTTCATGGAATACGATTCGGCGCGCGCCGGCGGTTTCGAGCCGCTGCGTTTCGTGCCGAAAGGCAAGACGGTGGTGCTGGGACTGGTCACGTCGAAATCGGGCAAGCTCGAGTCGAAGGATGAGCTCAAGCGCCGCATCGACGAGGCGGCGAAATTCATTCCGCTCGAGCAGCTTTGCCTGTCGCCCCAGTGCGGCTTTGCCTCGACCGAGGAGGGCAACATCCTCGCCGAGGACGAGCAATGGGCCAAGCTGCGCATGATCGTGGAGTTGAGTGAGGAAGTTTGGGGCTGATGTTTATCCCTCCCCCGAAGGGGGAGGGTGGCGAGCGCAGCGAGCCGGGTGGGGTTTTGCTAGACGTTAAGCGATACCCACCCCCGCGCTGCGCGCGGACCCTCCCCTTGCAGGGGAGGGATAAGAAGAAGCAGGGAGCACGTACTCAATGTCCCAACGTAGCAAGCCGCCGTTCCGTGCCGACCATGTCGGCAGCCTGTTGCGCCCGGCCGCGCTCAAGGAAGCCCGCGCCAAATTCGCCAAAGGCGAGATCGACGCCGCAGCGCTGAAAGCAGTCGAGGACCGCGAGATCGAGCGTGTCATCAAGAAGCAAGAGGAGGTCGGGCTGAAATCCGTCACCGACGGCGAATTCCGCCGCTCGTGGTGGCATCTTGATTTTCTCTGGGGTCTCGACGGCGCCGAAAAGCATGTGATGGATTCAGGCGTTGCCTTCGCCGGCATGGCGACGCGCAACGAGGGCGTCAAGGTCACAGGCAAGCTTGGCTTCAGCGGCCATCCGATGCTCGAGCACTTCAAGTTTGTCGCCGCGCACACAAAGCAGACGGCGAAGATCACGATTCCGGCGCCGTCGGCGATCTATGGCCGCCCGGTCAGGCCGCCGATCGATGCCGGCATCTATCCGCAGCTCGACGCGATGTTCGAGGATCTCGGCCAGGCCTACAGGAAAGCCGTGCGCGCCTTCGCCGATGCCGGCTGCCGCTATCTGCAACTCGACGAAGTTTTCATCGCCATGCTGTGCGACGATAAATATCGGGCGCAGATGACGGCGCGCGGCGACGATCCGGAAAAGCTCGGCGCTCTTTATGCCGACCTCATCAACGTGGCGATGTCGGATATTCCGTCCGACATGACCATCACCATGCATATGTGCCGCGGCAATCACAAATCGACCTTCATGGGCGCTGGCGGCTACGCCGCGGTGCAGGAGATCCTGTTCAACAAGATCAACGTGCACGGCTTCTTCATGGAATATGACGACGCCCGCGCCGGCGGCTTCGAGCCGCTGCGGCTGCTGCCAAAGGACAAGAGCGTGGTGCTTGGGCTTGTCACCTCGAAGTCCGGCAAGCTCGAATCGAAGGATGAGCTGAAGCGCCGTATCGACGAGGCGTCGAAATTCGCGCCGCTGGAGCAGCTTTGCCTGTCGCCGCAATGCGGCTTCGCCTCGACGGAGGAAGGCAACATCCTCGCCGAAGACGAGCAATGGGCCAAGCTGCGCATGATCGTCGAACTGGCGGAAGAGGTTTGGGGCTAGTTTTCTTATCCCTCCCCCGAAGGGGGAGGGTGGCGGCCGCAAGGCCGCCGGGTGGGGTTTTTGTACTTGTCACCCCACCCGTCCGCTCGCTATCGCTCGCGTCCACCCTCCCCGAAGGCGGGGAGGGATAAGAAGCGAGCTGCGCTGACAGGATCCCGCATGCCCGTCAATCTCGAAAAACTGCTGACTCATAAAGTCGCCCCGGTCGAACAGACCTACGGGCCGAAGGATTGCATCCTTTACGCGCTCGGCCTCGGCTTCGGCCAGGACCCGACCGACGAGAACGAATTGCAATTCGTCTATGAGAAAAACCTCAAGGCGCTGCCGACCTGGCCGCTGAAGCAGGGCTACCTGCCGTATTGGCTGCGCGACGAGGACTACGGCCTGACCTTTTCGCATGCGGTGCATGGCGAGCAGACCGTCGTGCTGCACGAACCCGTCGCCGTTCAGGGCACGGTCATCGGCCAAGAAAAGGTCGTCGACGTCATTGACAAGGGAGAGGGGCGCGGCGCGCTGATTTACTCCGAGCGCACCATCGCCGACAAGGCCAGCGGCCGATTGCTGGCGACCTTGATGCAGACTACCTTCTGCCGCGCCGATGGCGGATTCGACGGCCCGCGCGAGCGTAAAAACGCCGCGCCGCCGCACGCCATCCCGAATCGCGCGCCGGACCTGATTTGCGATCTGCCGACCCGTCCGGAAATGGCGCTGATCTATCGGTTATCCGGAGACATCAACCCGCTGCACGCCGATCCGGAGTTCGCCAAGACTGCCGGGTTTCCGCGGCCGATTCTTCACGGGCTGGCCACCATGGGCGTCGCCGGACACGCGCTACTCAAAACGGTATGCGGTTATGTTCCGGCGAGGCTCACGGCGATGGCGGTGCGTTTCTCCGCCCCGGTGTTCCCCGGCGAAACCATCCGCACCGAAATCTGGCGCGATGGCAACGTGGCAAGTTTCCGCGCCCGTGTTATGGAGCGCGATGTGGTGGCCATCAGTAACGGCCGCGCCGAGATTGCCGGGTAACAAATGACGAAAACCGCCGACCGCGACGCCTATGCCGACATCCGCGAATCCGTGCGCGCGCTGTGTGCGCGCTTCCCCGGCGAATACTGGCGCGATCTCGACCGCGAACGCGCCTATCCGACGGCGTTCGTCAATGCGCTCACCGAAGCCGGCTATCTCGCCGCTTTGATCCCGGAAGAATTCGGCGGCAGCGGCCTCACGGTCAGCGCCGCCGCGGCGATCATGGAAGAGGTGCACGCTACCGGCTGCAACGGCGCCGCCTGCCACGCGCAGATGTACACCATGGGCACCATTTTGCGGCATGGATCGCCGGCGCAGAAGCAGGCCTATCTGCCGGGGATCGCCAGCGGCGAACTGCGCCTGCAGGCCTTCGGCGTCACCGAGCCGACGTCCGGCACCGATACGTTGTCGCTGCGCACGACGGCGCGGCGCGATGGTGACGCTTACGTCATCAACGGCCAGAAGATCTGGACATCGCGCGCCGAGCATTCCGATCTGATGCTGCTCCTCGCGCGCACCACGCCAAAAGAGCAGGCGGTCAAGCGCACCGACGGGTTGTCGGTGTTCCTGGTCGACATGCGGCTGGCGCAAGGCGCGGGCATCACCATCAACCCGATCCGCACCATGATGAACCACGCCACGACCGAAGTGTTCTTTGACGATCTGCGCGTCCCGGCGGCAAATCTCATCGGCGAGGAGGGCAAGGGCTTCCGCTACATTCTCTCCGGCATGAACACCGAGCGCATTCTCATCGCGTCGGAATGCATCGGCGACGCCAAATGGTTCATTGAGAAGGCGACCGCTTACGCCAAGAGCCGCGAACTGTTCGGTCGTCCGATCGGACAAAACCAGGGTGTGCAGTTTCCGATCGCGCGGGCTTATGCGCAGATGCGCGCCGCCGAACTGATGGTGCATGAAGCCGCGCGTAAGTATGAAGCCGGCGGCGATATCGGCGCCGAGGCTAACATGGCGAAGCTCTTGGCCGCCGATGCGTCATGGGCCGCCGCCGACATGTGCGTGCAGACGCATGGCGGCTTCGGCTTTGCCGAGGAATACGACATCGAGCGCAAGTTCCGCGAAACGCGACTCTACCAGGTGGCGCCGATCTCGACCAACCTGATCCTGTCGTATCTCGCCGAGCATGTGCTCGGCCTGCCGCGGTCGTATTGAGATGTCGCTCCCGCTCGAAGGTATCCTTGTTGTCTCGGTCGAACAGGCCGTCGCCGCGCCGCAATGCACTTGCCGGCTGGCCGATGCCGGCGCGCGCGTCATCAAGGTCGAGCGGCCGGAAGGCGATTTCGCCCGCCATTACGACTACATCGTGCATGGCGAGAGCGCGCATCTGGTCTGGCTCAATCGCGGCAAAGAGTCCGTCGTCTGCGATCTCACCAAGGATGAGGACAAGGCCCTGCTCGAAGCGATGCTCGCCAAGGCCGACGTCTTTGTGCAGAACCTCAAGCCCGGTGCGCTCGGCAAGCTCGGCTTTTCGTTCGAGCGGTTGCGCAAGGATTATCCGAAGCTGATCTGCGCTTCCATTTCAGGCTACGGCGAGAGCGGGCCCTTCGCGCAACGCAAAGCCTACGATCTTTTGATCCAGGCCGAGTCGGGCCTGTCATCGGTGACCGGCGGGCCGGAAGGGCCGGCACGCGTCGGCGTCTCTGTGGTCGATATTGCCGCGGGCCTCAGTGCCTATGAGGCGATCCTCGAAGCCATCATCCGCCGGTCGCGCACCGGCGAGGGCGCGACGATTTCGATTTCGATGTTCGACGCCATGGCCGAGTGGATGACCATCCCGCTGCTCAATCAGGAATGGGGCAATCCGTTCAAGCGCGTCGGCCTGGCGCATCCGACCATCGCGCCCTATGGCGTGTTCAAGACGCGTGATGACGCCGACATCCTGATCTCGATCCAGAACGACCGCGAATGGCGCATGCTCGCCGACAAGGTGCTGGGCAATGCCGCGCTCGGCACTGACGCGCGCTTCGCCACTAATCCGCAGCGCCAGGCCAACCGCGCCGCGACCGACGCCGAAGTGGCGCGCGTCTTCGCGACGCAGGATGTTGAGCCCCTGATGAAGGCGCTGGCGGCGGCTGACATTGCTTTCGCGCGCGTCAATGACTCGGCTTTGCTGGCGACGCATCCGCATTTGCGGCGGATTTCGGTCGACACGCCGAGCGGGCCGGCGAGCACGCCGGCGCCGGCATCGCAATTTGTCGGTGAGCGCCGCGAGTATGGCGGGGTTCCGGCGCTGGGATCGCATTCGGAAAAGATCAGGAAAGAGTTTGCGCGCGGACCCTAATCCATCGCGTGGATGACTTCTTCATCCTTCGGGGCGTCGGCCGGCTTCTTGGTCGTGCCGATCAGCATCACCAGCGGCACCGTCAGCAGCGTGAGCACCATCAGCAGCTTGAAATCGTTGAGATAGGCGATCAAGGCCGCCTGCTGGCTGATGATGCCGTCGAGCATCGCCTTGCCCGATTCGGTCGCCAGATTGAGGTTGGCGGCCACATCCGGCATTTGCAGCGCGTCGTTGAACGGCGTCACACCGGCGCCGATGGTGGCGTGCATGATCGTCGTCGTGCTGGTCAGATTGGCGATCATCATCGAAATGCCGATCGACGAGCCGATATTGCGCAGCAGTGTCGTCATCGAGGTCGCGCCATTGCGCAAATTGCCGGCGAGCGTACTGAAAGCCACCGAGGTCACCGGCACAAACAACAGGCCGAGGCCAATGCCCTGCGCGACATTGGTGACGATGATGGTGTGCTGCTGCACATCGAGCGACCAGCCGGTCATTTCGTACAAGGTCGCGGCCGTAATCAGAAGTCCGCTCAGTATCAGATAGCGCGGCTCGATCATCTTCATTAGCCGTGGCGCCGCCATCATGGTCAGCAGCGTGCCGACGCCGCGCGTGCCGAGCAAGAAGCCGGCGGTCTGGATCGGATAGCCGAGCAAATTCTGCATGAACGGCGTCACCAGCGCCATGGTGCCGAACAGCACGACGCCGATCACCAGCATGAACACGCAGCCGGAGACGAAGTTGCGGTCCCTGAACATCTCGAAATTGACGAATGGCTGCCGCGTCGTCAGCGAGTGCGCGAAGAAATAATAGAAGCCGGCAGCCGAGACGATCGCCTCGATCCAGATTTCAGTGGCGCCGAACCAGCCGACCTGCTCGCCGCGATCGAGCATCAGTTGCAGCGAACCGATGCCGATGGCCAGCGCGAGAAAGCCGAACCAGTCGAAGATCAGGTGATCCTGCTTCTTGGTTTCTTCCATGAAGGCCATCATGCCGAGCACAGTGAGAACGCCGATCGGCAGGTTGATCAGGAACACCCAGTGCCAGGAGTAATTATCGGTGAGCCAGGCCCCGAGCGTCGGACCCATGATCGGGCCGAGCATTACGCCCATGCCCCAGATCGCCATCGCCTTGCTGCGTTCCTCGAGCGAATAGGCATCCAGCATCACCGATTGCGACAGCGGCACCAGTGCCGCGCCGGCCATGCCTTGCAGGAGGCGGAACAACACCATCTGTTCGATGTTCTGCGCCAGCGCGCATAGCAGCGACGCGGCCGTGAATCCGGCGACGCAAATGATGAACAACCTTTTGCGGCCGAAGCGGTCGGCCAGCCAGCCGATCGGCGCGGTCATGATGGCGGCGGCGACGATGTAGGAGGTCAGCACCCAGTTGATCTGGTCGAGCGAGGCCGACAGCGAGCCCTGCATGTAAGGCAGCGCCACGTTGGCGATCGTGGTGTCGAGCGCCTGCATGATGGTCGCCGTCATCGCGCATGCCGTGATCAGCATGCGCCGCGTTGTCGGCGTCATCGCTGCGGCGGCGGGGCTCATTTCGTGAGATCTTTGGATAGTTCTCTGGACATGAACGGCAGTCGGCTGTGGCCGGTGTCGATCTCGACATTGACGCTCATGCCGGTGCGCAGCAGATGCGTGTCCTCGCCTTTATCGAAGGCAATGCGCACCGGTACGCGCTGCACCACCTTGACCCAGTTGCCGCTGGCGTTCTGCGCCGGCAGGATCGAGAACTGCGAGCCGGTGCCGGGGCTGATCGCGACGACGGTACCTTTGAAGGTGTGGTTGGGAAACGAATCGACGTCGAGCGTCACCTTCTGGCCGAGGCGCAGATAGGTGATGTCGGTTTCCTTCGGGTTGGCTTCGACCCATGGGGCGCTGTCGTCGATGACGCTGAGGATTGGCCCGCCCGCGGAAACGAAGCGGCCGAGCTGGATATTATCGACCTGCGTCGCAGTGCCGCCGATCGGCGCGCGCAACACGGTGTGGTCGAGATCGCGCTGCGCCTGGTCGAGCGCGGCCTTGGCCTGCATATAGGCCGGGAATTTCTCCATCGGCAGATTGGGATCGCCGAGCAACTGGTTGAGCGCGTCGTCGCGCTGCTGTGTGCCATAGCGCGATTGCAACTGCGCTGTGACCAACGCGCTCATCGCGGTATCGACATCGGCCTTCGAGCCGGATTGGGAATTGACCAGGCTGGCCTTGCGCTCGACGTCGCGCTGCTTGATCTCGGCGTTCTTCTGGGAAAGCTCGACCAGAGTGTTGAGCGACGTGAGATTGCTCTTCAGCTTGTCGAAGTCGGTCCGCACCGTCGCCAGTCTGGCTTCAGCCTGCGCCACGGCGAGCCGATAGGGAACGGGATCGAGGCTGAGCAATTCGTCGCCGGCGTTGACGTGCTGCCCTTCGCGGACGGCGATATTGATGATCTTGCCGGAAATATCCGGCGTGATGAGAACCTTCTGCGCGCCGACATAGGCGTTGTCGGTCGAGATGTATCGTCCACCCATCAGATAGATGCCGGCGCCGATCAGCAGCGCCAGCGCCGGCAACACGATCAGCAGGATGGTGCGCAGGCGCTTGCGTCGGGGAGCTGCGCCACGCGCGGCGGCTGGCGCTTCGGTTGCTGCTTCCGGCGATGTTTTGGATTCGGGGGCCGGGACGACTTTCAGGACTTTGTCACTCATGACGCGAGATCTTTTTGCAAGTCCGGTTCATTGGACGGTGGCTGGCCGGCATTGCGGCCGATGGCGGTGCGCAGATTGTCTTTGACCAGGCCGAGATCGCGCAATGTGCGCTCGATCGTCCTGGCGTCGAGACCCTCGAGAACGGTCTTCATCATGTCGGTGGCCAACACCGAGAGCTGGTCGAGCAGCGGCCGCGCTGCCGGCATCAGATAGAGCAGGTTGGCGCGCCGGTCGTTCGGGTCGGGCCGCCGCTCGATCAGGCCGTTCTCGGCCAGGCGGTCGAGCACGCGGGTCAGCGAAATCGGCTGGAGGTCGAGCATTTCGGCGAGTTCGGATTGCTTGACGCCTTCATGGCGGTCGATGCGCACCAGCACCATCCACTGCGCCTTGGAGATGCCGAACTGCCGCGCGCGCTGGTCGGCATAGGTTTTCAGCAGGCGCGCTACGTCCATGATCTGAAAGGCAAATTCGCGTTCGATCGGTAATTTTGTCATTATTTCCAGTTTGTTTTTCTCTAAATTACAATGCATATAATAAGCTAGCTTATAATAAGTTCAATAGGCCTTTTGGCCAAGTCCAGGCTCGCCCGGCGCCGGGTGACGCCACCGGTTTCCTCGGGCAAAGTCGCGCCAACAAAAAACAGTCACGGGACGGAAACGCGGCATGGACATCGGCTTCATCGGTCTGGGCAAAATGGGGCAGCCGATGGCGCGGCGCCTGATCGAAGCCGGCCACAGCCTCGTCATCTACGACACGCGCGCGGAGGCGGCCGCGCCTTTCGTGGCGCTTGGCGCAACGTTGGCCGCATCACCTGCCGGAGTCGCCGACAGGGTCGAGACGGTGATGGCCAGCCTGCCGGAGCCGCACATCGTCGAGAGCGTCGCGGCGGGCGAGCGCGGCGTCATCCACGGCAAGCGCATCAAGCGCTTTGTCGATCTGTCGACCACCGGCTCGACGGCCGCCGCCGCGATTGCCGCGCAACTCGCCGCAAAGAATATCGCGCAGATCGACTCGCCGGTGTCGGGCGGCGTTGCCGGCGCGGTGAAGGGCACGCTTGCGGTGATGGTGTCGGGGCCGCAAGAACACATCGATGTTGTGAAGGATGCGCTCGGCGTCTTCGGCACGGTGTTCGTCGTTGGCCATGCGCCCGGCATGGCGCAGACCATGAAGCTCGCCAATAATTTTCTCTCCGCCTCCGCGATGGCGGCGACCGCCGAGGCCATCGTCATGGGCGTCAAGGCCGGGCTCGATCCGGCAATCATGATCGACGTCATCAATGCCGGCTCCGGCCGCAACACCGCGTCGTCCGGCAAATTTCCCAACGCCGTATTGCCGCGCACCTTCGACGCCGGCTTCGCCACCGCGCTGATGCTCAAGGATGTGCGGCTATGCCTCGCCGAGGCCAAGGCCGCTGGCGTGCCAACCGACATGATGGGCATAGTCGCCTCATTGTGGCAGCGGCTCGCCGATGAAATCGGTGCCGACAAGGATTTCACCACCATCATTCAGCCGGTCGAACGGCGCGCCGGCGTCATCGTCGGCAAAGCGGGGAAATAGCAATGAGCGATGACGTTCACGAGGTTTTCGCCATCAAGTATGGCGAGCACATGCGCAAGCGGTCAGACAATTATGTGTTCGGCGATCCGCACGATGAGATGACCGAACTGACTTACTTCGTCTGGGTCATCAAGGGGCCGCACGGCACCTTCATGGTCGATACCGGATTCGACCAAGCAGCGGCGAAAGAACGGGGCCGGCATATCTCGCGCCCGATCGATCAGGGATTGAATGCGATCGGCGTTGATCCTTCCAAGGTCGATCATGTCATTGCCACGCATTTGCATTGGGATCACGCCGGTAATTACGACATGTTTCCGAATGCGCGCTATCACATTCAGGACGACGAGATGGCCTACGCCACTGGCCGCTGCATGTGCCATCCGATGCTGCGCCTTCCGTTCAACGAAAGCGACGTGCATGCGATGGTCAAGAAGGTGTTTGCCTTCCGTTGCGAGTTTCACGACGGCGCCGACGAACTCGCGCCCGGCATTTCGATCCACAAGATCGGCGGCCACTCCAAGGGCCTGCAATGCGTCAAGGTGAAAACCAAACGCGGCGATGTCGTACTGGCGTCGGACTGCGCGCATTATTATTCGCACATCGACGAAGCCCGTGTCTTCCCCATCACCTATTCTGTCGCTGACACGCTCGAGGGCTACAAGAAGCTTTCGAAACTTGCCTCATCGCGCCAGCATATCGTGCCGGGACATGATCCCGATGTGCTGAAACTTTATCCGGCGGCGGCGCCCGGTCTGGAAGACTGGGTTGTGCGTCTGGATGTGGCGCCGAAGATTTGACGTTAACGCGAACGCTCGTCACAAACTCCGTTCATTCCCGCGCAAGCGGGAATCCAGTTCTTCATTTTCTGGGTCCCCGCTCATAGGCGTTCTGAAAGAACGCCGTTCTTCGAACGGCTATGCGCGGGGACGAACGGTTGTGATTACACCAACCCCAGTTCGCCGAACGCATCCTTGTGGTGCTCGGCGCTCTCGGCCGAAAAACAGCAAAAGATCACGCGTCCGAGAATGGGCGAGCGGCCGCGCGAATGACTGGCCAGTTCCGACGCCACCGTGCCGACGGCAATGCGCGCGGCGAGGTCCGGCGGAAAGCGGTAGATGCCGGTCGAGATCGCCGGGAAAGCCAGCGAACCCAGCGCATGTTTCACGCCGAGATCGAGCGCGTTTTTGTAGCAATTCGCCAGCAGCGCATGCTCGTCGGCGATGCCGCCCATCCACACCGGCCCGACCGCGTGAATGACCGCGCGCGCTTTCAGGTTATAGCCATGGGTGATTTTAACCTCGCCGGTGTCGCAGCCGCCAAGCGCCCGGCATTCTTCGAGTAGCTCAGGCCCGGCGGCGCGGTGGATGGCGCCATCGACGCCGCCGCCGCCGAGCAGCGATGAGTTCGCCGCGTTGACGATGGCCGCGACATCGAGCGTGGTGATGTCGGCGATTTCGATCTCAAGTCGGGATTGGCCAATTTCGGCGAACAGTTCGGTCATGGGTTGATTCTACTCTTGTCCCGGGCGCAGCGCAGCACGTCTTCGTGCGCGCTGCAGGACCGGGACCTTTCCACATTCGGAGTTTGCTACGGTCCCGGCTCAGCGACGCATCGCTTCGCTCAGCGTCGCGTCCGGGACAAGAAAGCGGCTACCCCCGCTCGGAATAAACCTCGGTCTTGAGATCGACGCTCGAGCGCACCCCGATGTCGTCGAAGTGCTGGTCGAGGAAGCGCCGCGCCGCGCGCTGGCCGAGCTTGCGCAGCAGTTCCAGCGAGGTGAAATCGTTGCGAAGCTTGGACGACGACGACAGCCGCTCGCCCAGGCCCTCGAGTACGATGCGATGCACGTTGATGCGGCGGTATTCGTTCGGTCCCGTGCCGTGCGGCAGGCGGCCCTGTTCGATCAGCCGGTTGACGAATTCGATGGCGCGCAGTTCGCCCATCAGGGCCGAATTGAAGGTGATCTCGTTGACGCGGGCCATGATGTCGCGCGTCGACTGCGGAATCTTCTTCCGCACCAGCGGATTGATCTGGACGATGATGACGTCCTCGGTGTCGGTGGAGCGGAAGAATGGATACAGCACCGGATTGCCGAGATAGCCGCCGTCCCAATAGGGCACGCCGTCAATTTCCACCGCGCGGAACACGGCGGGCAAGCAGGCCGAGGCCATCACCGCTTCGGCGGAAATCTTGTCGTGCGGAAAAATATGCAGCCGCCCGGTTTGCACATTGGTGGCGGCAATGAAAATCGGCCGCGCGTCCGCGCGCAATGCGTCGAAATCGACGAAGCGTTCGATTAGATCCTTGAGCGGATTGATGTTGAGCGGGTTGAGATCGTAGGGCGACAGATACTGCGACCAGGCGGACAGCCAGTTGAAGGTCGGCGAGCCGGCCGCCGGCAGCAGAGAGAACAGCCGGTCGGTGACCGCGCGCTGCACCGCCGGCAGATCGCCGCCGAGGCTGGCGGCGCGCCAGAATTCGGCTAGCCGCTTGCGGGCTTCCTCGGGCCCGCTGCGAAGGCCGTCGGCCAGCATTACCGCATTGACTGCGCCGGCTGAGGTGCCGGAAATGCCTTCGACCGTCAGCCTTCCGTCTTCGAGCAGATGATCGAGCACACCCCAGGTGAAGGCGCCATGCGCGCCGCCGCCTTGCAGCGCCAGATTGATCCGTTTCGGCTTGGGCGGCTTGTCGCCGCCGAGCGCACGCGCGAGGAAATCGATCATCGTGTTCCGATCACTGCGCCACCCAGCCGCCATCGATCGAATAGGCCGAGCCGGTGATCGACGCGGCGCCGTCGCTGCACAGGAACACCGCCAGCGCGCCGATGTTCTCAGGCTTGGTGAATTGATGCATCGGCTGCTTTTCGGACAGTAGCGCGATTTCGGCCTCGCGGTTTGACTGGCCGGAGGCTTGCGCGCGCGCATCGATCTGCTTCTGCACCAAAGGCGTCAGCACCCAGCCCGGGCAAATCGCATTGCAGGTGATGCCGTCGTTCGCCGCTTCAATCGCCACCACCTTGGTCATGCCGACGATGCCGTGTTTGGCGGCGACGTAAGCCACCTTCTGCGCGCTCGCCACCAACCCATGCGCCGAGGCGATGTTGATGATGCGGCCCCATTTGCGCTTCTTCATGCCGGGGATGGCGGCGCGAATGCCGTGAAACGCCGACGACAGGTTTATGGCGATGACCGCATCCCATTTGTCGACCGGGAAATCCTCGATCGAGGCGACATGCTGGATGCCGGCATTGTTGACCAGCACATCGAGCGCGCCGAATTCCTTTTCCGTCGTTGCGATCATCGCCGCGATTTCAGCCGGCTTCGACATATCGGCCGGCGAATACAGCGCCTTGATGCCGAATTCTTTTTCGAGGCCGGCGCGTTCCTTCTCGATCGCGTCCTTGTCGCCAAAGCCGTTGAGCATGATGTTGGCGCCGTCGGCGGCCAGCGCGCGCGCGGTGGCGAGCCCGATGCCGGAGGTGGAACCGGTGACCAGTGCGGTTTTGCCTTTGAGCATGAAAGTCCTCTATTCCGTGCGGCCGGGGCCGGGTGTCTGGAGGCGCGCTGGAACCTGCCTCTATTCTTATTGCAGTGCAATATATATGTAGGAGATGGCGCGATTCAGGCCCCCATAGGGTAGACTTGAGTATCAGGACGGAGCGGACATTGGTCAAAGGCACACAGAAGAAGTCCCCCGCGCGCGCGGTGTTCCCGACGCCGGGACACGATCATGACCGCTGCGCCAGCGACGCCATCGCCCATGCCGAGGCGACCTGCGCCGCGCACAAGGAAAAACTGACGCCGATTCGCCGCCGCGTCCTGGAAGCGCTTCTGGCCAGCCATGCGCCGCTCGGCGCCTATGAACTGATCGACCGGCTGGCCGATGCTGGCGCGCGCCCGGCGCCGATCACCATTTACCGCGCGCTCGATTTCCTGCGCGAGCAGGGGCTGGTTCACAGAATCGAAAGCCGCAACGCCTTCATCGCCTGCGCGCATAATCACGCCAGCGGCGACCCGGTGGTGTTTCTCATTTGCGAAAAATGCGGCGCGGTCGGCGAAGCGGCGTCAGCCGCCGTCGCCGATACGATCAAAAGCGCGTCACGCGCCGCCGGTTTCACGCCGAAAACGCCGGTGATCGAAATCTCCGGCATCTGCGTGAATTGCAAGGCGGCTTAGGTTTTCTCTGTCGTCCCCGCGAAGGCGGGGACGACAAAGCGAGTAGCGCTGCGCTAGAACAAAAATTCTTCCGCCGGAATTCTGCTTTGTCTTCAACGCCCACCCCCCACCACACCACGCGGCCGCTCGACGCCGTGGCCATCGCGCTCACCGTGCTGCTGTGTCTGTCCTGGGGCTTCAACCAGGTCGCGGTGAAGCTGGCGATCCACGACATCCCGCCGCTGCTGCAGGGCGCGATCCGTTCGCTCGTCGCCGTCGTCATCGTCGCGCTGTGGTGCGCCTTGCGCGGCATCCCGCTGTTCACGCGCGACGGCACGTTGTGGTCCGGCCTCGCCGCCGGCTTCATGTTCGGCATTGAGTTCATCTGCATCTATCAGGGCCTCGCCTACACGACGGCGACGCGCGCGGTGCTGTTTCTCTATCTCGCGCCGTTCTTCGTCGTGCTCGGCGCGCGCGTGTTCCTGCCCGCCAATCGTTTCAAGCTCTGGCAATGGCTTGGGCTCTGCCTGTCGTTTGCCGGCATGCTGGTCGCGTTCGGCTTGCCGACGCCTGCGCTCGATCCGCGCCAGACGCTCGGCGACGTGCTCTTGGTCGGCGGCGCACTGACCTGGGCGATTACCACGCTGGTCGTCAAGGCGAGCCGCCTCAATACGGTGTCGCCGGAAAAAGTGATCCTCTACCAGTTGATGGTCTCCGGCCCGATGCTGGCGCTCGGCGCTTTTGCCGCGGGCGAGTCAGTGACACATTGGCCGGATGCGGTGGCGCTCGGCTCGCTGGCCTACCAGACCGTCTGGGTTGCCAGTGTCACTTTTGTGATCTGGTTTGCGCTGATCAAAAAATATTCGACGAACCGGCTGTCGGCATTCACCTTCCTGGCGCCTTTATTCGGGGTCGCCGCCGGCCATCTGGTGCTGGGCGACCCGCTGACGCCCGCTTTTATCGCCGCCGTGGCGCTGGTCGCGGGCGGCCTTATATTGGTGAACAGGACGCGTTGACCGCCTAATATAAGTCTGGCACTCCGGTGCGGTCAGGATCCCTTATGAGCACGCAATCACGTCATAAAACGGTCGCAGTGGATGTCGGCGGCGTTGCCGTCGGCGGCGGTGCGCCGATTGTCGTGCAGTCGATGACCAATACCGACACGGCGGACGCCGAGGGCACCGCGCGGCAAGTCGCCGCGCTGGCGCGTGCCGGGTCCGAACTGGTGCGTATCACCGTCGATCGCCCCGAGGCGGCGGACGCCGTGCCGCGCATCAAGGAACGACTCGCGCAGATGAACGTGACGGTGCCGATCGTCGGCGACTTTCACTACAACGGCCACACGCTGCTCAACGATTATCCGGCCATGGCCGAGGCGCTCGACAAATATCGCATCAATCCCGGCAACGTCGGCTTCAAGAACAAGCGCGATCCGCAATTTACCCAGATCGTCGAGATGGCGATCAAGCACGGCAAGCCGGTGCGCATCGGCGTTAACTGGGGTTCGCTTGATCAGGAACTGCTGACCAAGTTAATGGACGAGAATTCGGCCTCCGCCTCTCCCATTGGCGCGCGCGAAGTCACGCACGAAGCCATGGTGCAGTCGGCGCTGCTGTCGGCGGCGCGCGCCGAGGAGATCGGCCTGCCGAAGAACCGCATCATTCTCTCGGCCAAGGTTTCCGCCGTGCAGGATCTGATCGCGGTCTATACCGAACTGGCGCGCCGCTCCGATTACGCCTTGCATCTCGGCTTGACCGAAGCCGGCATGGGCTCGAAGGGCATCGTTGCCTCGTCCGCGGCAATGGGCGTGCTGCTGCAACAGGGCATCGGCGACACCGTGCGCGTGTCGCTGACGCCGGAGCCGAATGGCGACCGCACATTGGAAGTCCAGGTCGCGCAGGAATTGCTGCAGACCATGGGCTTGCGCACTTTCGTGCCTTTGGTCGCGGCGTGTCCCGGTTGCGGTCGCACCACCTCGACGACGTTTCAGGAACTCGCCGCCGACATCCAGGGCTTCATCCGCACCTCGATGCCGGAATGGAAGACTCGCTATCCCGGCGTCGAAACGTTGAACGTCGCGGTGATGGGCTGCATCGTCAACGGTCCGGGCGAATCGAAGCACGCCGACATCGGCATCTCATTGCCCGGCACCGGCGAAACCCCGACCGCGCCGGTTTTCGTCGACGGCAAGAAAGTGGCGACCTTGCGCGGGCCGAGCCTCACCACCGATTTCAAGAAGATGGTGATCGATTACATCGAGCGCCGGTTTGGCACCGGCAACCGCACGGCCGCCGAATGAGCGTTACATCTTGAAAGCAAAGCCGTTTCTGATCGGATTCTTGTGCGTCGTGCTGGCATTGGTCGCCGGCTCGATCTATCTCGCTGCCACCACTGATCGCGCCGACAAGGCGCTTGTCGCCATCGCTTCGCCCGACGGCAAGTACAAGGCGGTGCGGCTGACTGTGTCGAACGACACGCCGGTGAATTTCTGCGTCGACACGATCGCGATTTTCCTCACCGTCTATCCGGACAGCTTCGTGTCCAGCAACAGCGCCTATCAGGTCTATACTGCGCCCTGTGCCGCGCCGGCCAAGCGCAATGCCTTTCCAAAAATCGAATGGCTGGCCAACAACAAGGTGCAAATCACTTATTCGCCGGAGCCCGGCGTCGGCAAGGCCCCGCGCCTGAAAGAGCGCGACATGTCGCTGTTCGTTGATATTGATTATGTGAGGGTGGAGTAGGCTGCCTGCCCTTGCCTCTAGCTTTGCCGTTGCGCGATGAAGCGCGCCGCCGCGCGCAAGGCATCGGCCTTGGCGCCGAACGGCACCAGCGCGTCGTCGGCTGCCGAGATCAGGCGATCGAGCCGGGCGCGGGATTCCTGCGCGCCAAGAATGGCGACCAAAGTCGCCTTGCCGGCGGCGGCATCCTTGCCGGCGGCTTTGCCGAGCACGGCGCTGTCGCCTTCGGCATCGAGCAAATCATCGGCGATCTGGAACGCCTGGCCGATCGCTGCGCCGTAATGCGCTACCGCGGCGGTGGCTTGTGCGTCAGCCTGTCCAAGCATTGCGCCAGCGTCGCAGGCGAAGCGGATCAGCGCGCCGGTTTTCATCGCCTGCAAAGTGACGATTTCGGTTTCGCTTAAAGTGCGCTTAGGCGCGAAGCGGCCCTCGGCGGCCAGGTCGAGCATCTGCCCGCCGGCCATGCCGCCGATGCCGGCAGCGCGCGCCAGAGCGCGCACCAAAACGATGCGCACCGTGGCATCGGCGTGAACCTCGTCGCGTGCCATCACGTCGAAGGCCAATGTCAACAACGCGTCGCCGGCGAGGATCGCGGTAGCGTCATCGAATTTCTTGTGCACGGTCGGATGGCCGCGCCGCAAATCGTCATTGTCCATTGCCGGCAGGTCGTCATGCACCAGCGAATAGCAGTGCAGCAGTTCCAGCGCGCAGCCGGTGAGCAGCGCGCCGTCACGCGGCGCATCGAACAGAGCCGCGCACTCGACCACGAGAAACGGCCGCAGCCTCTTGCCGCCGCCGAGCGCGCCATGGCGCATGGCCGCCAGCAGGCGCGTCGGCCGCGTCGTCTCGCCGGGCATCGTCGCGCCGTCGAGCAGGCGCTCGAGCAGCGCTTCGGTTTCGGCTGCGGTGGCGGTCAGGCGGTCGGTAAAATCTGAGGAACCCATGCGGCATAATTGCCCCAGCGCGACACTTGCCGCAATTGCCATGACAATGGGCTAAGCTCGGCCCGTGATTTATCGCCCCGACTTTCAGCCGCGCCGGCGGCTCAGTGTGGCCTACGACATCCTGCGGCTGCCGCGCGTGGCGCGGCCGTTGCGGCTGGCGATTTATGTCGTGCTGACGCTGCTGCTGCTGCCCTATGCGCTGACTTTGCTGTACAGCGTGGTTAACCCGGTCTCGACCTTGATGCTGTGGCGGATGGCGACCGGCCAGCGGGTCGAGCGGATCTATCAACCAATCAACCGGATGGCCCCGGCGCTGCCTTTGGCGGTGGTGATTGCCGAGGATGGCCGCTTTTGCACCCATTACGGCGTCGATTTCACCGAAATCAGCAACGCCATCGAGGATGCCGAGGGGCTGGACGATGTGCGCGGCGGCTCCACCATCACCCAGCAGGTCGCCAAGAACCTGTTTCTCTGGGGCGGCCGCAGCTTCGTCCGCAAAGCGCTCGAGTTCCCGCTGGCGCTGTGGATCGACCTGGTGCTGTCCAAGCGGCGGGTGCTGGAAATCTATCTCAACATCGCCGAATGGGGTCCGGATGGCGTTTTCGGGGCCGAGGCGGGCGCGCGGCGGGCGTTTGGCCGCTCCGCCGAAGGCCTGAGCCGCTATCAGGCGGCTTTGCTCGCCGCCAGCCTGCCCAATCCGGTGACCCGCGACGCCCGGCGGCCGGGGCCGGGCCTGCGCCGCCTGGCCGGGCTCTATCAGAGCCGCGCCGCCCGCTCGCCGGAGGCGGCCAATTGCGTCAAATCGGCTAAATAACGCATGATCCCGAAAAGTGGGCACCGGTTTTCGGATAAGATCATGCGCATAAATGGCTGGTTTTGGCCCTAGCCTTGGCCCCGGCCTTCCTCTATAAGCCCGCATTCAAACCGATATCTGCGCCTTTCCAGGAGTTGCTTCCAATGGCTGTGCCGAAAAGAAAAACCTCGCCGTCGCGCCGCGGCATGCGCCGCTCGGCCGACGCGCTCAAGCGGCCGACCTATGTCGAAGACAAGGATTCCGGTGAGCTGCGCCGTCCGCACCACATCGACCTGAAGACCGGCATGTACAAAGGCCGTCAGGTTCTCAAGGTGAAGACCGAAGCGTAAGTTCTGCGCGGGGAAAGCGATGTTCATTCTTGGCTTTCCCCTGCTGCTGGTACCCTTTGCGCTCTACAACATCGTCGCGTTCCTGATGCCGGGCGTGAGCTGGACCGAAACGCTGACCAGCGTCAGCATGATGTCTGGCGGGACGTGGACCATGTCGCTCGGCGACATGCTGATCGTGCTCGCCATCATCCTGCTGTTTGCCGAGATGATGAAGTCGACCCGCATCGGCGTGCGCAGCGTTGTCGACCACGGCCTGTCGCTGTTGTTGTTCCTCGTCATGATTGTCGAATTCCTGCTGGTGCCGCAGGCGGCGACATCGACTTACTTCCTTCTCCTGATCATCGCCCTGGTCGACGTGCTCGGCGGCTTTGCCGTCACCTTGCGCACCTCGCAGCGCGATCTCACGGTCGAAGGCGGCGTGCCGCACATCACTTCCTCTCAATAATCCGGAAATCAACATGAGCCGCGACTTTCAGCTGCCCGGCCGTTCGCCGGTCATCGCCTGCGAGGGCATGGCGGCAACATCGCATCCGTTGGCGACACTCGCTGCGGTCGAGACCTTGCGCGCCGGCGGCACAGCGGCCGACGCGGCGATCGCTGCCGTGGCCACGCTCTGCGTTGTCGAGCCGGCCATGACCGGCATTGGCGGCGATTGTTATTCGCTGGTATCGAAGCCGGGCAAGCCGGTGTGGGGCTATAACGGCTCCGGCCGCGCCGGCCGCAAGGCCTCGTTCGAAACCTTGCGGGCCAAGGGCATGACCGAAATCGGCGCGTCGATCCACGCCGTCACCGTGCCGGGCTCGCTCGATGCCTGGGAAGCGCTCCTGAAGGACCATGGCCGCTTCGGCCTCGACCGCAATCTGCAAACCGCGATCAAACATGCCGAGAACGGCTTCCCGGTCGCCGCGCGCGTCGCCTGGGACTGGAAGCGTAACGAAGCCAAGCTCAAGAACGATGCCGGTGCGTCGAAGCATTATCTGTTCAACGGCCAGGCGCCGAAGGAAGGCGACGTCGTCCGCTTTCCCGCATTGGCGCAGACGCTGAAGACGCTCGCCGCCAAGGGCGCGCGCGCCTTCTACGAAGGCGAACTCGCCGACGACATGGCGCAGACCATCGGCGGCAAGGGCTCCTTCATCGATGCCGAGGATTTCGCCCATCATCGCGGCGATATCGTCACCCCGATCTCGACCAACTACAAAGGCCTCGATCTCGTCGAAATCCCGCCAAACGGTCAGGGCCTGGTCGCCCTGGTGATGCTCAACATTTTGCAGAACTTCGACGTCGCCGCGCTCGATCCCTATGGCGCCGAGCGTTTCCATCTGATGCTCGAAGTCGCACGCATTGCTTACGCCGTGCGCGACACGCACATCGCCGACGAAGCCCATATGCGCACGCCGGTCGCCGATCTGCTCGATAAAGGCTTTGCCAAGAAACTCGCCGGCCTGATCGACATGAACAAGCGCGTGCAGTTGCCGAAAGCGCCGGCGCCGAACAGCGACACGATTTATCTCAGTGTCGTCGACCGCGACCGCACCGCGGTGTCGTTCATCAACTCGCTTTATTCCGGCTTCGGCCTTGGCGTCTGCACCGAGAAGAGCGGCATCATGCTGACCAATCGCGGCGCCTGCTTCACGCTCGAGCCCGATCATCCCAACACCTTCGGTCCGGACAAAAGGCCGCTGCACACCATCATCCCCGGCATGACCTTGCGCGATGGCCGCTGCGACATGAGCATGGGCGTCATGGGCGGCGCCTATCAGCCGATGGGTCACGTACAGATCGTCAACAACGTGCTCGATTACGGCATGGACGTGCAGCAGGCGATCGATTGCCCGCGCGTCTTTTACGAAGGCGAGCAGACGCTGGTCGAAAGCGGCACGTCGCAGGCGACCATCGAAGGCCTCGCCGCGCGCGGCCATACGGTGGTCAAGGCGGACGCGCCCTGGGGCGGTTCGCAGATTGTCAGGATCGACTGGGAGCGCGGTGTACTGACAGGCGGTTCGGACGCGCGCAAGGACGGCCTGGCGCTGGGCTACTAACCGGCCGAATATTCACGCTGTGAAATCAAATCCCCTGTGACGCTTTGTCGTCGGCCGCGAGCGCGGCCGATCGCCGTCATGCCTCAAACTCCAATTGTCTAATTGGTTGTTTGCCGTCCATACTCGGCGGCAACGGCTTTGCAGAGAAGCCAACAAAATTGGGGGAGGTTACTTTGAAGCGGACATGGGGCGCGCTTGCCGCGCTGGTTGCCGGATCGCTGATGCTGGGCTCGGCGCAGGCGCAGGATTATCCAACAAAGCCAATCACCATTGTCGTCCCGCTGGCCGCCGGCTCCGGCATGGACTCGCTGGTCCGCATTTACGCCGACAAACTGCAGCAGGCGCTCGGCAAGCCGGTCGTCGTCGAAAACAAGCCCGGCGCCGCTTTGATGCTGGCCTTGCAACAGGTCGCCGCCGCGCCGGCCGATGGCTACACGCTCGTTGTGTCGACCAGTTCGGCGATGGCGATCAATCTGGTGTTGTACAAGAAGGTCAATTACGACGTGAAGGATTTCACGCCGGTGTCGTTTTATGTGAAGTCGCCGTTCATCCTGGTCATCAACCCGAACCTCAATGCGAAGACGGTTCCCGAGCTGATCAAGCTGGCCAAGGACAGCCCGACGCCGCTGAACTATTCCTCGCCCGGCGCCGGCGTCGCCCAGCATCTGTCGATGGAATACATGAAGCAGCGCTTCGGCCTGACCATGGCGCATGTGCCCTATCGCAACACGCCGCAGTCGATTTCCGACATCGTCGCCGGTCACGTCCAGCTCGGCTTTGCCGAAGCCGGCGCGTCGCTGCCGCTGATCCGCGAGGGCAAGCTGCGCGCGCTCGCGGTGTCATCATCGACCCGAATCCCGACCTTACCCGATGTGCCGACCTTCGCTGAAGCGGCCAGCGCGCCAGATTTCGAAGCGGTGTCGTGGCACATGCTGTTCGCGCCGGCGGCGACGCCGAAGCCGGTCATCGAAAAGTTGCACGCCGCCATGACCAAGATCATGTCCGACCCGGAAATGAAGGCGAAGGCCTCGGCCATCGGTCTGCTGCCGATTGATCCGCCGTCGATTCCGGACACGCTCAAATATCTGGCGTCGGAACGCGAGAAGTGGGGCTCGCTGGTGCGCAAGCTCGAACTCGCCGGCTCGCAATAATCGCCGCGCGAAAACTGCCGCTAGGCCATGGCCATGGCGGCGCGATAGGCGCTGATGGCCTCGCCGGGTTCGGCGCGGCGGCGTTCGCGCGTCTGCGGCGCGTGCTCCTTGGTGGCGATGAGATGCGCCAGGAACGTGGCTTCGCGGAAGACCGGAGCGGGCGGGACGGTGGCGGCGGGCTCGATCACGACCAGCGCCCGGCTTTGCGAAGCCGGCGCCTCGGCGCGGTCAACTTCGCGCTCGACGGCGCGGCCGAGGCTGCCGGCAAAATCGCTGCTTTGCCCGGGCGCTGCTTGTTTGGCCGCTTCGACTCGCATAGGGACTGCCTGTCTCAGTTTGGGACAAGTGGCTCCAAATGGCGCTTGCCCAGCGTGATATTGGCAAGGGCCGTGCCGGCGGCATAAAGGCCGTTCCGCTGGCGGGACGTCTTGGTTAAGACGGCGCAAAGCGCCGCTTTTCCGAATTGTTTAAGGATTACCGGTAGTTTCCCGCCACGGTATCCATTCCGAGGCAACGCCCGCGACGGCGTGGCGTTCCCAAAAAGGGGCGAGCGTGACCCATTTCGAGCAAGCCGCCGGCAGCCCGGACGCCGCGGAAATTTTGCAGTCGATTGGCGACGCCGCCTATGAGTGGCGACTGGACACCGATGTCCTGATCTGGGGCGGCAATGCCGCCACAGTGCTCGGCGTTGCCGACATCAACGATCTGTCGAACGGCGCCAGCTTTGCGCGCCGCACCGACACAACCGGCGGCCAGAGCCGCATCGATGCCATCCAGCAATCCGGCCAGCGCGATACCGGCGGCGGCGTGCCCTATCAGGTGCAGTACGCGTTCAAGCGCGGCATCGAGGAGCGAACCTGGGTCGAGGATACCGGCCGCTGGTTCGCCGGCCCCGACGGCAAGCCGCAACGCGCGCACGGCACCTTGCGCGTCATCGACGCGCGGCGCGCGCGCGAACACGTCCTCATGCAGCTGGCCAAGTTCGATCAGTTGACCGGCGAACTCAACCGCGCCTCGCTGGTCGATGTCCTGTCGTCGACACTCGACAACGCCATTCGCCTGCGCGGTTCATGCGGCTTCCTGCTGGTCACCATCGACCATCTCGGCCGGCTCAACGAATCCTATGGCTTCGATGTCACCGAGAATGTCATCGCCGAAGTCGCGCGGCGGCTGCGCGCGCGCCTGCGCGGCAAGGATTTTCTCGGCCGCTTTTCCGGCAACAAATTCGGCATCGTGCTGACCAGTTGCACGCCCGACGAACTGTCGATCGCCGCCGACCGCCTGATGACCGGCGTGCGCGACACGCCGATCGTCACCGCCGCCGGCTCGGCCGCGGTCACCGTCACCATCGGCGGCGTCACCGCGCCGCGTTACGCCCGCACCGTGCCGGAAATTCTCAGCCGCGCGCAGGATGCGCTGACCGGCGCGCGCGCCAAGCGGCACGGCTCATTTGCGGCCTATCATCCGAATGTCGAGCGCGACGCGATGCGCAAGGAATCGCTGCGCGCCACTGACGAAATCGTCGCCGCGCTGAATGACCGCCGCATTGCGCTGGCCTACGAGCCGGTGGTCGACGCCAAAAGCCGCCAGGTATCGTTCTACGAATGCCTGATGCGCGTCTACCGCGCCGATGGCACGATCGCGCACGCCAACGAGATCATCCCGGTGGCCGAGCGCGTCGGCCTGGTGCGCATGCTGGATTATCGCGTGCTCGAACTGGTGGTCGCCGAACTGGCCGCCGCGCCGGCCTTGCAGGCCAGCGTCAATGTCTCGCCGGCGTCCGCCGTCGATCCGGACTGGTGGACGGGCTTGGGCGGTCTGCTGCGCGCCAACAGCGGCGCGGCCGAGCGGCTGATCATCGAAATCACCGAGACCGCGGCGATCCAGGATCTCGACGACGCGCGCGGCTTCGTTTCGCGCGTCAAGGATCTCGGCTGCCGCATCGCCATCGACGATTTCGGCGCCGGCAATACCTCGTTCCGCAACCTGCGCAAGCTCGGCGTCGATATCATCAAGATCGATGGCGCCTTCGTGCAGAACATCATGAAGTCGGCCGACGACCGCGCTTTCGTGCAGACTTTGATCGACCTGTCGCGCCGTCTCGGTCTTCGCGCGGTGGCGGAATGGGTGCAGGACGAAGCGGCGGCGGAATTGCTGCGCGACTGGGGCTGCGATTTCCTGCAAGGCGCGCTGACGGGCCTCGCCAGCACCGAGCGGCCGTGGGCGAGCGGCACCGGCAAAGCGGTTGCGGTGTAGGCACCACTTGTCATGCCCGCGAAGGCGGGCATCCAGTAAACGCAAACGTCTGCGATAAATTCTCGAATGCAGTGAATACTGGATTCCCACACAAGGCGTTCTGGAAGAACGCCGTTCTTCGAACGGCTATGCGCGGGGACGACAGAAAATTATTCCTTGCCGCCCAATTTATCCAGCCGCTTCTGCATCTCGTCGAGCTGGCGCTTCAACTCTTCCATCTCGCCGGCCGATTGCGGCTTGTCGGTGGAGGCAGCGCCTTCGCCCGGCTTGCCGCCGCGGGCGAAGGGCGGCGCGAACATGGCGAAGGTCTTCTCGAACATTTCCATGTTGCGGCGGACATGTTCTTCCATCGGCCCGAAGCCGCCGACGCCGCCGAAGGCTTGCGTGATCTGCTCGCGGAATTTGCCCTGCTGGCTGGTCAGCGATGACATCGATTGTTCGAGGAACTTCGGCACCATCATCTGCATGCTGTCGCCGTAGAAACGGATCAACTGCCGCAGGAAGGCGATCGGCAGCAGGCTCTGGCCTTCCTTGTTCTCCTGCTCGAAGATGATCTGCGCCAAGACTGACCGCGTAATGTCCTCGCTGGTCTTGGCGTCATAGACGACAAAGTCCTCGCCGTTCTTGACCATGACCGCGAGGTCTTCGAGGGTAACGTAGGTGCTGGTGCCGGTATTATAGAGCCGCCGATTGGCGTACTTTTTAATGGTGACCGGCTCTTTTTCATCTGCCACGTGATCACTCGTTTCCTCTGCCCAGCCATAAGCATAGCCGGATTATGATCGGGCGGGCCACCGTTTTGTGGCGGCGCGGTAAACTTAAGCCGCGCTGCGGCATCCCTTGCGGAAAGCGGAAAAAAGCGCCAATTCTCCGGCATAAACCGCGAGGTTCCATTGTTGACAGGCCCCCCGGGCCTGCCGAGGATGCGGCACTGCCATAATGGCCGCCGGATCCGGTATCTCGCGCCCCAAGTTGAACGCCACAGGAGTTACCCATGAAAGACGACGTCGTCATAGTCAGCGCCGCCCGCACGCCGGTCGGCTCGTTCAACGGGGCATTTGCCAATGTGCCGGCCCATGAGTTGGGCAAAACCGCCATTCTGGCCGCGCTGGAGCGCGCCGGGGTCGAGGGCGCCCGGGTCAGCGAAGTCATCATGGGCCAGATTTTGACCGCCGGTCAGGGCCAGAACCCCGCCCGTCAGGCCTCGATCGCCGCCGGCATCCCGGTCGAAAGCCCGGCCTGGGGCGTCAACCAGCTCTGCGGCTCCGGCCTGCGCGCGGTCGCGCTCGGCTATCAGGCGATCATGAACGGCGACAGCGACATCGTCGTCGCCGGCGGCCAGGAATCGATGAGCATGGCGCCGCACGCCCAGCACCTGCGCGCCGGCGTCAAGATGGGCTCATTCGAACTGGTCGATACGATGATCAAGGACGGCCTGTGGGACGCCTTCAACGGCTATCACATGGGCACCACGGCCGAGAACGTCGCCAAGCAGTGGCAGATCACCCGCCAGCAGCAGGACGAGTTCGCCGTCGCCTCGCAGAACAAGGCCGAGGCCGCGATGAAGGCCGGCAAGTTCAAGGACGAAATCGCCGCCGTCACCATCAAGGGCCGCAAGGGCGACACCGTCGTCGACACCGACGAATATCCCAAGGCCGGCGTCACGCTCGATGGCCTGACCAAGCTGCGCCCGGCCTTCGACAAGGAAGGCACCGTCACCGCCGCCTCGGCGTCGGGCATCAATGACGGCGCCGCCGCCGTGGTGCTGATGCGCGCCTCGGAAGCCGCCAAGCTTGGCAAGACGCCGCTCGCCCGCATCGTCTCGTGGGCGCAGGCCGGCGTCGATCCGTCGATCATGGGCACCGGCCCGATCCCCGCCTCGCGCGCCGCGCTCAAGAAAGCCGGCTGGAAGCACGAAGATCTCGATTTGATCGAGGCCAACGAGGCCTTCGCCGCGCAGGCCTGCGCGGTCAACAAGGATCTCGGCTGGGATACCTCGAAGGTCAACGTCAATGGCGGCGCCATCGCCATCGGCCATCCGATCGGCGCATCGGGCGCCCGGGTGCTGACCACGCTGCTGTTCGAAATGCAGAAGCGCAACGCCAAAAAGGGCCTTGCGACATTGTGCATCGGCGGCGGAATGGGCATTGCTCTGTGCGTGGAACGCTAACGCATAGCCGTTGCACCGCACAAAAATAATTGATCTGCATCATGGCCGGCTCCCGCGAGCCGGCCATGATTTTTAACCGCGACTAAATGCGACTGTTAAAATCGCCGCGCAAAGGCGATAATCATAAGCGGCGTCAATAAACGGCTGTAAGGCTCGATACTCTGGGAGGAGTAATTTATGTCTCGCGTAGCATTGGTGACTGGCGGCACCCGCGGTATCGGCGCGGCGATTTCAAAGGCGTTGAAGGACAAAGGCTACAAGGTCGCGGCCAGCTACGCCGGCAACGACGAGGCCGCGCAGAAATTCAAGGCCGAGACCGGCATTCCGGTTTTCAAATGGGACGTGTCGTCTTTTGAAGCCTGCGGCGCCGGCATCAAGCAGGTCGAGGCCGAGGTCGGGCCGATCGAAGTCCTGGTCAACAATGCCGGCATCACCAAGGACGGCATGTTCCACCGCATGACGCCGGACCAATGGAACGCGGTGATCGGCACCAATCTCGGCTCGCTGTTCAACATGACGCGCCAGGTCTGGGAAGGCATGCGCGCGCGCAAGTTCGGCCGCGTCGTCAACATCTCGTCGATCAACGGCCAGAAAGGCCAGATGGGCCAGGTCAACTATTCCGCCGCGAAAGCGGGCGAACTTGGCTTCACCAAGGCTTTGGCGCAGGAAGGCGCCAAGGCCGGCATCACCGTCAACGCCATTTGCCCGGGCTACATCAACACCGAAATGGTGCAGGCGGTGCCGAAGGACGTGCTGGAAAAGTCGATCCTGCCGCTGATCCCGATCGGCCGTCTCGGCGAGCCGGAAGAAATCGCGCGCTGCGTGGTCTTCCTCGCCGCCGACGAAGCCGGTCTGTTGACCGGCGCGACGCTCACCGCAAACGGCGGGCAGTACTTCGCCTGACCGCTATGTCGTGAACCGGACCAACCGCGGCCGATAATCTGGTTTATCAACCGCGCTTGCCAGATGAGTTGCGCGGCAATTAAACGCACCTTTGCGCCCGGTTCCCCGGCCACCCTTAATTGTCAGTTAAAGGTCGGCAGGCATCCTCATGTTGATTTGATTTCAACATGAGGAGACCGGTATGCGCGCCTTGATGCTCGGCTTGGTGATTTCGATGATGGCGGGTTCCGCCTTCGCAGGCCCGTCCTGCACCAGCGAACCGAAGACGAAGTGGCTGAGCGAAATTGACATGAAGGCGAAGCTCGCCACGCAAGGCTACAAGTACAAGGTCTTCAAGGTGACGACCGGCAATTGCTACGAAATATACGGGCAGGACGAAAAAGGCCAGCGCGTCGAGATTTACTTCCATCCGATTACGGGCGCAGTCGTTCAAGAGCACAAGAGCTGATGGTGTAGGGACTTCCGCGACGAGCGGGAGCTTCTCCCGCTCGTCGCGGAAGGGCAATGATGCTGCAACGCCTGGGCCTCCGCCAGCGGATTACCGCCATTCTCGCTGGCGGCGCGGTTGTCACCGCGCTGATCGTCGGCCTGAGCCTTCACGAACTCACGGCTTTGCAGACGCTTGGCGAGGTCGAGCGGGCCGAGGAACAGCGCCGTGAAACGATCAACGAGGTGGTGATCGTTGCATTGGGGGCGGCGACGGCTTTCTCGTCGATCGGTCTCGATCTGACGCCGGCCGAGCAAAAATTGGCGATCGAGGAAAGCGACACGCTGTTGACGCGGCTTGAGGCGTTGCAGGCGCCGGTCGCTCCGATTCTGCGTGATGTCGTGAGCGCGGAAGAGCGCGAGACCTTTGCCACCTCGGTCAAGGAAATGCGGCACGCCTGGCAGGAGACCATGGAAGACTTCGGCCAGCGTTCGCACGACGAGCAGATTTTCCATTTGGCCGCGGCCGTCATTCATGCAGGCCGCGTGCGCGCGGTCGTCGTCAAGGCCGAGGACATTGTCCACCGCAGCGCCAATGCCGCCGCCCGGGCTTTCGATCGCCGCGCGGCCGAGGCCAAGCAGAATATCCTCACGGCGCTCATTGCCGGTATTGCCGTGACTTTGGTAGCGGGCTGGCTGTTGCTGCACTACGGCGTCAAGCGGCCGCTCGGTGAGGCAATCGCCGCGGTATCCAGGATTGCCGACGGCGATATCAACAGTCCGGTGCCGGCGGCGACCACGTCCGACGAAATCGGCGCGATCCTCTCGGCGTTGCAGGTCTTTCGCGATAACGCGCAGGCGCGCCGCCGGCTCGCGGAAGATCGCGCCCACGATATGGTCGAACGCGACAAGCGCCGTGAAAAACTGGAAGCGACCATTGCCGAGTTTCGCGCGGCCGTTGTTGCCGCCCTCGGCGAAAATGAGAAGTCGGTCGCGGCCATGAGCCTTGCCGCCAGGGACCTGATCGCTGCCGCCGCCGATACGCAGGCTGCGGCAGGGTTGGCGACCAACGCGTCGAATGAGGTGTCGACCAATGTTGCGAGCGTGGCGGCGGCCACCGAGCAATTATCCGGATCGGTCGACAGCATTGCCCATTCGGTCAGGCAGGCCGAAACGGCCATCGGCCAGGCCGCGCAGCGCGCCCGCATGACGTCGACATCGATCGATGGCCTGGCGGAGGCGACGCAGACCATCGGCGATGTTGTGTCTTTCATCGAATCCGTCGCCGGTCAGACCAACCTGCTGGCGTTGAACGCGACCATCGAGGCGGCCCGCGCCGGGGCGGCCGGGCGCGGCTTTGCGGTGGTTGCGTCCGAAGTGAAGTCGCTGGCGACGCAGACCGCGGCGGCCACCGAGAAGATTACGACCCGCATCAACGATATCCGCAGCCGGACCGCGGCCGCGGTCAATGACATCCGCGCCATCGTCAGCAACAGCGGCGACGCCACGACGCACGCATCGGTGATTTCCGCCGCGGTGGATTCCCAGAACATGGCGGCGGTGCAAGTCAATCGCAACTTGCAGGATGCCGCCGGCTGGACCGCGGACCTTTCACGCGTTGTCGAGGATCTCGCTTTGGCGGTCGCGCGCACGCAGGCCGCCGCTGAGCATGTCGAGGCCGCATCCGGCACGTCGGCGGTGGCGGCGAGCAAGTTCGACGCTCTGGTCGAAGAGTTTCTCAAGCGCGTGATCGCGGCCTAGCAAGCGGGCCGGTTGCGATCGATCGGGCATTCTGCTTAGTGTCCGCGATCAGTCCGCCGCTCAATGCCTGAGGCTCCCATGACCACCAACCGCATTCACCGCGTCGCCGTCATTCCCGGCGACGGCATCGGCCAGGAAGTCATGCCCGAGGGCGTGCGCGTCCTCGAAGCGGCGGCGAAGAAATTCGGCTTCAAGCTCCAGTTCGACGATTTCGATTTCGCCTCCTGCGATTATTACGACAAGCACGGCCGCATGATGCCGGAGGATTGGAAGGAGAAAATCGGCAAGCACGATGCGATCTATTTCGGCGCCGTCGGCATGCCCGATCGCGTGCCCGACCACATTTCGCTGTGGGGCTCGCTGATTCTGTTCCGCCGCGAGTTCGATCAATACATCAACCTGCGCCCGGTGCGGCTGATGCCCGGCGTGCCGTCGCCCTTGGCCGGCCGCAAGCCCGGCGACATCGATTTCTGGGTGGTGCGCGAAAACACCGAAGGCGAATACTCCTCGATCGGCGGCCGCATGTTCCCCGGAACCGACCGTGAAGTGGTGGTGCAGGAAACGGTGATGAGCCGCATCGGCGTCGATCGCGTTTTGAAATTCGCTTTCGAGTTGGCGAAGACGACGCCGAAGAAGCATCTCACCTCGGCGACCAAGTCGAACGGCATTGCCATCACCATGCCGTACTGGGACGAGCGCGTGAAGGAAATGGCGAAGAATTATCCCGACGTGAAATGGAATCAGTTTCACATCGACATTCTCACCGCGCACTTCGTGATGAATCCGGACAGGTTCAACGTCGTCGTCGCCTCCAACCTGTTCGGCGATATCCTCTCCGACCTTGGCCCCGCCTGCACCGGCACCATTGGCATCGCGCCGTCCGGCAATATCAATCCGGAGCGGCTGTTTCCGTCGGTGTTCGAGCCGGTGCATGGCTCGGCGCCGGATATTTACGGGCAGGGCATCGCCAACCCGATCGGTCAGATCTGGTCGGGCGCGATGATGCTGGAGCATCTCGGCGAGCCGGAAGCGGCCAAGGCCATCGTCAAGGCGATCGAGATGGTGCTGGCGCAGGATAAGTTGCGCACGCGCGATCTGAAAGGTCCGGCCGATACGGTGACCTGCGGCAAGGCCGTCGCCGATGCTTTGGCGTGATGATTGGCCAACAACGGATAATCTTGCCCGGTGCGCTCCCTCTCCCCTTGGGGGAGAGGGTCGGGGTGAGGGGGCAAGTGACTCCCGATAGTCTATAACTGTTCCATCCCGGATGATCACATAGACCCTCGTCGCTCTGCTTTTTTCATGGCAAGATCGATCCTGAGGGACATTCGAAGCGGGGTTCGGGCATGTTGATCCAACTTCACAGCCAAGCAACGACGACGCCGAAGGTGCGGGCGG
>CAMBQQ010000033.1 GCA_945870035.1 Rhizobium sp. Q54
ATGAGGGAAAAGGCAGCTTGTGCCACCCTCAACAGGACGCCGGGTGCATACGGCGGAGCCGCACCGGCGTCAGATCATCTGCCAATTGCCCGCCGATCCGCGCGGGCTAACGATCACGCAGCAAAAACGCTATTGTTCGAGGTGCCCTAGCGCGATGATCGCGGTCGTTCGGTCCTTCAAATGCGACAGCGCGGCGGCGCTGCTCGAAATGGCCGAACTTGAGTTGCGCATGAAAGTCCACGACATCTCCGAGGCCGAGCTGTCCGCCTTCTGCCATGAGTTGGAGACTCGTGTGCAATCAAGTGGCAGGGGGCAGGTCATTGTCCTGCGGCCGAAATACGAAAGCCTGGCACGTCGCAAATCGACCTGACGCGATTTTCGCGGCGGAATTTCTCTGGATCGGCCGGCCCCGGTATCCTATCGTGGCGAGCGCTTTTCCGGGGCAATTGATTTGCGACATATAGAAATGCAGGAATTATGCTGGCTCGTTCGGTAAAATCGACGCGCCCAGCAACCTTTATGAAGCATGGCGATATCGTCGCGGTCTCGATCGGCAATGCGCTCGATTGGTTCGAGATCGTCGTTTACGGCTTTTTCGCCGGCATCATCGCAACGCTGTTCTTCCCGGCCGACACGCCCGGCGTGTCGCTGCTGCTGACGTTCCTGACTTTCGGCGTGACTTTTGTCGTACGTCCCGTCGGCGCCGTCGTTCTTGGCGCTTACGCCGATCAATATGGACGCAAGAGCGCCATCCAGCTCTCCATTGTGTTGATGACCGGCGCATCCGCGGCGATTGCGTTTGTGCCCGACTACCATTCAATTGGAATTCTGGCGCCCGTGATCCTTGTCGTTGCGCGCATGGTGCAAGGCTTCGCCGTCGGCGGTGAATTCGGCAGCGCGACGGCGTTCCTCGCCGAAAAGGACGCAACGCGGCGCGGCTATCTGGCGAGTTGGCAGTTCGCCAGCCAGGGCGTTGCCGCCGTGCTTGCGACCGGGTTCGGCTTTGCCATCACGCAAGGCCTGAGCGCCGAAGAGATCGCCAGTTGGGGCTGGCGCGTGCCCTTCGTGTTCGGCCTGCTGATCGCGCCGGTCGGCTATTACATCCGCCGCCGTCTGATCGAGACCATCGACCTGACTGCGGCGCGTCCGGCGCGCTCGCCGGTGACGGCGCTGTTTGCCGAGCACAAGCTTCGCCTGATCGCAGCGACCGGCCTCATCGTACTCGGTACGGTGGCGACCTACACCATCGTCTTCATGCCGACTTACGCCGCGCGCCATCTTGGATTGACGGCATCGCATTCATTCGCCGCCGCGTTCACGACCGCGTCGATCCAGGTCATCGTCGTGCCTTTTGTCGGCATGTTGTCGGACCGTTGGGGCAGGTTACCAATCTCGACAGTGTCTGCCCTGGTGCTCGGTATTATCGCCTATCCGGCCTTTGCCTGGCTTGCCGGCGCGCCGACCGTCGAGAAACTTTTTCTGACGCAGATCGCGCTCGGCGTTTTGACCGCGCTTTATGTCGGCGCGCTGCCGGCCTTGATGGCCGAGCTGTTTCCGGCGCGCATGCGCGCCACCGGATTGTCGGTCAGCTATTCGGTCGCGGTCGCCGTGTTCGGCGGCTTTGCGCCGTTCATCAGCGTGTGGCTGATCCAGACGACGGGCAGCGCGCTTGCGCCGAGCTACTATCTGATTGTCGCCGCGCTCATCAGCCTGTCTGCGCTGCTGATCGCGCACCGGCTCGGCCGAGTTGCCGACTAGACTTTCAGCAGCGCCAGCAATCCAGCCAATAGCTGGCGCGGCGACGGCGGGCAGCCGCGAATGGTCAGATCGACCGGCAGCACGTCCTTGACGCCTCCAACGACCGCGGCGCCGCCGGCAAAGAGGCCGCCATCGGCCGCGCAGCCGCCAATGGCGACGACCCATTTCGGATCGGGCATCGCCTCATAAGTGCGCAGCAAGGCTTCGCGCATATTGACGGTCACCGGTCCGGTCACGGTCAGCACATCGGCATGCCGCGGCGAGGCGACAAAGCGCAGGCCGAAGCGTTCGAGATCGTAGAAGGCGTTGCTTAGCGCATGCAGTTCAAGTTCGCAGCCATTGCACGAACCGGCATCGACATGGCGGATCGACAGCGAGCGGCCGAGCCGCGCCCGCGCCGCATTGTTGACGCTGGCCGCCAGCTCGGCCAGCGCCGTGTCATCGACCGGCGGAGGCGGTTCGGTCAGCGGCCCGCGCAACAGGCTTTCGATCATTGTTTTGCGCATTATAAATCGTGTCCTGCGTAGGAACAGTTGAACGACTTGTTGCACAGCGGGAAGTCAGCGACGATGTTGCCCTCGACCGCGGTTTCCAAAAGCGGCCACTGAAACCACGACGCATCGCGCAAATGGCAGCGCGCGACGCGGCCGTCCTCGCCAACGCGCAGCCAGACCAGCACGTCGCCGCGAAACGCTTCGGTCAGCGCCAGCCCTTCGCCGCCGCGCACTGGCAAGTCGATGCGAAGGTCGCCCTGCGGCAGGGCCGCGATGATCTGTTCGACCAATGTGAGGCTCTGCTCGACTTCGCGGATGCGAATCCAGACCCGCGCATTGACGTCGCCGGCGGTCAGCACCGGCACGTCGAATCTCAAATCGCCATAGGGCGCATAGCCGGGCAGGCGGCGCGCATCGACACCGCGGGCCGAGGCGCGGACGACAAAGCCGCCGGCGCCGAACTGCCGTGCATACTCCGGCTTGACGATGCCGGTGGTCACGGTGCGGTCCTGTAACGACGCTGTGTTGTCGTAGAGCTCGATCAGCTGCGGAAAAACGCGGCGCACTTCGGCCAGCAAGACGCGCAAGGCAGCCGCGCCATCGGCGGCGATATCGCGCGCGACGCCGCCCGGCACCGCGATATCCATCATCAGCCGGTGGCCGAAACAATCGTTCGCCGCGCGCAAGGTCAGTTCGCGCAGGATGCCGCATTGTGCATGCATCAGCGAGAACGAGGCATCGTTGCAAATCGCGCCGATGTCGCCGAAGTGATTGGCGAGCCGTTCCAGTTCGGCCATCAGCGCGCGCAGAAAAACCGCGCGTGGCGGAGCGGCGATGCCGAGCGCCGTTTCCGCGGCAAGCGCAAAAGCAATCCCATAGGCCACCGTCGAATCGCCGGAGGCGCGCGCGGCGAACATCGCAGCCTTGTCGAGCGGCGCGCCGGCCATCGACGCTTCGATGCCGCGATGCACGTAACCGAGCCGCGCTTCCAGCCGCACCAGGAATTCGCCGTTGGCGGTGAAGCGGAAATGCCCCGGCTCGATGATGCCGGCATGCACCGGGCCGACGGCGATCTGGTGCAAGGCTTCGCCATCGGCGGGCAGAAACGCGTAAGGCGCGGGCGTGTGCTTGATCCAGGGCCGCGTATCGCTGGCGCCAATGGCTTCCAGTTTGTGCAGATCGCGGATGGCGCGCTCAAGCCGGATCGCCGGCGGGTGCTTGACGCCGACGGAAGGATACTGGCCGTTGCGGCAATGATAACCGACGATGGACACCGCGCCGCTGGTTTCGTCGAGCAGCGCCATCTTAACATCCGGCGCATCGGCCCACAGGCTCAAAAGCGTCAGGCGGCCCGCAGCGAGGCGATCGACCGCCTCGAGCCAGCCATCCACTTTCAAATTGGTTTGCGTCGGCATCATCCCAAAAGCCTCGCGACATTCTGGAAACCGGCAACCAGAGCCGGCGGCATATAGATGCCGGCGGCAAAGACGATGGCGAGATGCGCGAACATCGGCACATAGGACGCCTGCGCCGGCGCGGTCGAGCCGCGCGGCTCGCCGAAGGCGATGGTGTTGAGCTTGAGGAACAGGCCGCCGAGCGCGACCAGAATGGCGACAACCAGGATCACCACGAGATATGGCGCGCGCGCGAATGTCGAACTCACCACTAAAAATTCCGACATGAAGATGCCCATTGGCGGCAGGCCGGCAATGGCGACGACGCCGGCGACCAGTCCCCAGCCGAGCACCGGGTGCGTCACGGTCAGCCCGCTGATGTCGGCGATGCGCTGCGTGCCCTTGATCTGTGCGATGTGGCCGACAGCGAAGAAGATCGCCGACTTGGTCAGCGAATGCATGGTCATGTGCAGCAGCCCGGCGAAATTCGCCAAAGGCCCGCCCATGCCGAAGGCGAAAACGATGATGCCCATGTGCTCGATCGACGAATAGGCGAACAGGCGTTTGATGTCGCGCCGGCTGTACAGCATGAAGGCGGCAAACAGCGCCGAGATCAGGCCCATGGTCACCATCAGCGGACCGGGCGCGATTGACGCCGGGTTGAGCGCCAGTAGCATCTTGAAGCGCAGCAGCGCATACAGCGCGACGTTGAGCAGCAGGCCGGACAGCACCGCCGAAATCGGCGTCGGGCCTTCGGCATGCGCGTCCGGTAGCCAGGCATGCAGCGGCGCAAGGCCGACCTTGGTGCCGTAGCCGAGCAGCAGGAACACGAAGGCGACATTGAGCAGGTCGGGGTCGAAGCGCGCCGCCTGCGTCATCAATATGGTCCAGACCATCGCGTCCGGGCCTTCGCCGATCACTGGTTGCGCTGCCATGTAAATGAGAATGGTGCCGAACAAAGCCAGCGCGATGCCGACGCTGCCGAGAATGAAATATTTCCACGCCGCTTCCAGCGCCTCGTGCGTGCGGTAGAGGCCGACCATCAGCACGGTCGTCAAAGTGGCGAGTTCGATCGCCACCCACATCAGGCAGATATTGTTGGCGGTTAGCGCCAGGTTCATGGCGAACATCAGCACCTGATACATAGCGTGATAGAAGCGCACATGACTCGGTTTCAGCCGTCCGGTGTCGATCTCGTGGCCGATATAGCTGGCGCTGAAGGCGCTGGTGGTGAAGGCGACGAAGGTGGTGAGAACGATGAACACCTTGTTGAGATCGTCGACCAAAAGATAACGGCCGGACGCCGGCTCGACGACGAACAGCGAAACGGCGGTGGCGAATGTGAGAAAGGCCGCCGCCATGTTCAGCCGCGACGTCAGTTTGTAACCCGGCAGGACCGCAAGCAGCGCCGCCGACAAAGCCGGGATCAGCAAAATGCCTTCGAGCGCACCGATATTCATCGCTGCTCTTCCCTGAACCGGTCCATCGCCTGCATGTCGACGGTGTCAAAGCGCTCGCGGATGCGGAACAGAAAGATGCCGATGACGATGAAGGCGATCAGCACCGAGAAGGCGATGCTGATTTCGACAACCAGTGGCATGCCCTTGGCGCCGGTCGCGGCCAGCACCAGCCCGTTCTCCAGCGACATGAAGCCGACGACCTGGCTGACCGCGTTGCGCCGCGTCACCATCATCAGCATGCCGAGCAGCACCACAGCGAGCGCAAAGGCGAGGTCCTCGCGCGCCAGCGGGTCGGCGCCGGAGGTGACGCGCAGCATCACCACCATCGACAGCGCGACGAGGCCGATGCCGAGCAGCATGGCGAGACCGACGCCGAACACGTTCTCGATTTCGCGGTGAATCCCGAGCTTGATGACGATGCGGCGCAGCGCCAGCGGAATGACGATGGCCTTGAAGAACAGCGCGATAATCGCGGTGATGTAGAGATGCGGCGCATCCTGTGCATAGGCCTGCCAAGCCACCGATGCCGCCAGCACGAAGGCGTGCAGCGCGAACATGTTCAGCAGTGCAGACAACCGGTCCTGGTACAACTGCATGAAACTCACCAGCACCAGCGAGCCGGCCAGCATATGCGCGATGTCGAAGGTGAGGCCCTGCATCAAAAGCTCCTCGACACGAAGCGCAGCAGCGTCGCCAGCAAAGCCAGCATCAGTGCGGCGCCGAGGAATTCCGGCACGCGGAACGCGCGCATCTTGGCGATCGAGGTCTCGAACACGGCGAGCAGAAAGCCGAGCGCGGCGATTTTACCGGCATAGGCGGCGGCGCCGATCAGCAGCAAGGTCGGCGCGGCAATTGCCGGGCTGATGCCCCAGGGCGCGAACAGACAGGCGATCAGCGACACATACAGGAGTAGCTTGAGCGAGGCGGCAAGTTCGATCAGCGCCAGATGGCGGCCGGAATATTCCAGCACCATGGCCTCGTGCACCATCGTCAGTTCAAGATGCGTCGCCGGATTGTCGACCGGGATGCGGGCGTTTTCCGCCACCGCGACGATGATCAGCGCGATCAAAGCCAGGCCGAGCGATACGCGCAAGCCGACATCGGCCGAATTCATGAAGGCGGCCATGGTCGACAACTGGGTCGAGCCGGCAATCAGCGCGATGACGAAGACGATCATCAACATCGCCGGTTCGGCCAATGAGGCGATCATGACTTCGCGGCTGGAGCCGATGCCGCCGAAGCTGGTGCCGGCATCCATGCCGGCGAGCGCCAGGAAGAAGCGGGCGCTGCCGAGCACGGCGATGATGGCGATCAGGTCGGCGGTCCATGAGAATAAAAGGCCGCTGCGGAAGGTCGGTATCAGCGAGGCGGCGACCCAGGTGGCGGCGAAGACGACATAGGGAATGACGCGAAACAGCCACGAGGCGTTGTTCGCCAGCACGACATCCTTGCGCAGCAGGCGGATCAGGTCGCGATAGGGCTGCAACAGCGGCGGGCCTTGCCGGCTCAAGAGCCGCGCTTTCACCTTGCGCACGAATCCGGTGAGCAGCGGCGCCATCAAAAGCACCAGCAGCATTTGCGCGCCTTGCAGGGCAAAATCGGTGATCACGGCCATGTGGCAAGCACCGTGAGCAAGATCACCAACGCGCCGAAGACCAGACTGAGGTAGCTGCGGATCGTGAGGAACTGAAGATAATTCAGGCGGTCGGCGATGACGCCGACGGCACTGGCAATCGGCGCGTAGGTGAAATCCCAGATCAGGTCGCGCAGCCGCACGGTGAGCCGCGCCGGCGCGATCGAGCCCGGTGGCGGCATGGTACCGATCTCGCGTGCGCCGAACACTAGGCTGCCGAAGACGCGGCGGATCGGCTGCGCGAAGCTCGATGCGGAGTATTGCGTCGCCACGCTGGCATCCGGATAGCCGCAGCCCCAGGCCGGACCGCGGCGGATTTTGTCGGACGCAAGACGATGAATTGCAAATGCGGTCACCATGCCGGCAATGAACATGAAGGCGAAGACCAGCAGACCGTTATAGGAGCTGCGGCTCTCCGCGATCGGCACGATGGACGTCCATTGCGACATCCATTCTCCGCCGAGCTGCACCGGCATGCGGCCGCCGGCCAGTTGCTGCACCACGGGCGCCAGCGCATCGATAAAGAAGCCCGGCAGAATGCCGGCGATTAGGCAGGCGCCGGCCAGTGCATACATGGCCGCAAGCGAATTGGTGTCGGTCTCCTGCGCGGCGGCGGCCTCGGGCGAGCGCGACCGGCCGAGGAAGGTGATGCCGAAGGCGCGCACGAAGCAGGCGGCGGCGAGCGCCGCCGACAATGCGAGCAAGGCGCCGACTGCCGGCACCATCAGCTTCAGGCCCCAGGATGGCAGTTGCGGCGACAGCAGGATCGCCTGGAAGGTGAGCCACTCCGAGACGAAGCCATTGAGCGGTGGCAGCGCCGCAATTGCCGTGCAGCCGACCAGGAACACGAAGGCGGTCTGCGGCATCTTGTGGATCAGGCCGCCGAGCTGCTCCATGTCGCGGGTGCCGGTGGCGCTCAGCACGCTGCCGGCGCCGAAGAATAAAAGACTCTTGAACAGCGAATGATTGAAGACATGCAGCAGCGCCGCGGTCAGCGCCAGCGCCGCGGCGACGTTCATGCCGTAGGCCTTGAACGCCAGCGCCAGGCCCAACGAAGCAAAGATCAATCCGATATTCTCGATGGTCGAATAGGCTAGCACGCGCTTGAGGTCGCGTTGCATTAGCGCATAAAGAACACCCATCACCGCGGTGACGCCGCCGACGCCGAGCACGACCAGGCTCCACCACCATTGCGGCTGGCCGATGAGATCGAAGGCGATGCGGATGAAACCGTAGACCGCGACCTTGGTCATCACGCCGCTCATCAGCGCCGATACATGACTGGGCGCGGCCGGATGCGCCAAAGGCAACCAGGCATGCAGCGGCACGAGACCGGCTTTGGAGCCGGCGCCGATCAGGACGAGGATCAGGACAAGCGCCGCTGTCCCGGCCGCCGGATGTGAATTGCGGATGGCGTCGAAAGCATAGCCGCCATCGCTGCCGGCCAGCAGGCCAAATGCCAGCAATAACGTCAGCGTGCCGAAGCTGGCCATCAGCAGATAGACGTAACCGGCACGTATGTTGTCGTGAACACGGTGATAAGCAATGACCAGCGCCCAGGACGTGAGCGACATGAACTCCCACGACACCAGGAAGGTGAAGGCGTCGTCGGCGAGCACAACAAGATTCATCGCCGCGAGATAGACCGGGAAGAACGGCAGCACGCGCTGCGGCGTTTCCTCGTGGCGTCCGTAGCCGAGCGCGAACAGGCTGGCCGCCGCGCCGCCGAGATTGACGACGACGAGAAAGAACGCCGCCAGCGGATCGATACGGAAGTGCGCACCGAGCCAGGGCAGGCCCAGCGGCAAAACGACAGTGGAAGCAGCCGGATGCGCGAACAGGATTTCCAGCGCGATCAGAAACAGAATGAGGGTGACGATCAGGCACGACCCATAGACAAAACCGGTGGCGTTCGGCGACCCGCTCATGGCGATGGCAATGGGGGCGATCGCCACCAGCGCCAGAACGCCTAAGAGCGCGATGGAGATCATTTGAGCCTCACGCCGCGGCCGCCGCCGGTGGACGTCGCGCCGTCGCCGATCAGGACGATGCCGTGGGCGGAAAGCGCTTCGACCAGCTTCATCAAGGAATCGACGTTGCCGCGCACCACGCCGTCGCTCGATTCCATGCGCTGGATGGTCCGCAAGGAAAGACCGCACGCTTTCGCCAGCGCCCGCTGGTCGAAGCCGAGCAAGGCACGGGCTGCCCGAATTTGCGCGCCGGTGATCATGTTTAAAACATCATAATAGATACTTTGAAAGTATCTATTGAGGGATACTACGCGAAAAGTCGAAATTCAAGGGGACACAGCGTCCCAAAATTGTGGGCCTTAAGCCCGCTTATCCTCTAGCTTTTTGGCGATGCGGGCCATATCGACCACCATGCGCTCATGGGTACCGTTCCCTATTTCCTCGATCTCGTCGCGGGCGCTGACGGTGAATTCGATGCGGCGGCCGTCGACTTTGGTCACCTCGGCGGTCGCAGTCACCATGTGCCCGGCCGGCGTCGACGCCAGGTGGCGGACATTGACCAGAGTGCCGACGCAGCTTTCGCCCGGCTCGAGATATTCGCGCACGGCGTTGAGCGCGGCGTTCTCCATCACCGTCACCATCATCGGCGTCGCGAACACCTTGGGCAGCAGCGCGTCCTTAAACTGGTTGGCGAGGTGCGCCGGCGTCACGCGCAAAGTGTCGGTACCTTTGGCTCCCACCGGGATCGGACGCATGGCTTAGCTCTCCATCCGGGGAACGTGGTTGATGGCCGGCGCCAGAATGACCAGCACGATACCGCATAACGCGATCGGCAAGAAGGCCATGCTGGCGATGCCGGTGATATCCCACAGCGCGCCGCTGATAACCGGCACGATGACAGCGCAGCTATAGCTGATGGTGAACATCGCCGCGGTGACGCGGTGCACGTCGTCGGGCGGCGACAGCAGGGGCGGCAGCGCCAGCACCAGAATGAGAATGGCGGCGGCGGCGAAGCCCATCACCGCGGCCGCGACGACGATCCAGACGCCGCTACTGAAGACGATGCCGCCGGTCGCCATGAGGCAAGTGACGCCGCAGGCGACATAGGGCCAGACCTTGCGCTCCCAGCGTCCGGCGACCGCGAGCAGAATAAACGATGCCGGCAACTGGCCGAGATTGAGCGCGGTCAGCGCCGCGCTGATCCATTCGCCCTGACCAAAGCTGCGCAGGTAATCGGGAATGAAGGCGTTGGTGGCGAAATAGGTTGCGTTCACCGTGCCGAGCACAATGCCGAGTTTCCAGATCAGCATGTTGCGCCAGTCCGGCCACCATTTGCGGCGTGGGGCAGATGCGCTCGCGGCGGCCTGACGCGGCGCCATCGTCATCACCATGATGGCGATGACGGCCACCGGCGCGCTCCAAACCACGAAGCCCCATTCCCAACTGCCGCCGACCAGAGGCAGCACCAGCGCCAGCATCAATGCCACCGGTAAAATCTCGCCGACCAGAAGTCCGTTGGTATAAACCGCGGTGGCAAAGGCGATGCGGTCGGGCAGCCAGGTGCGCACTGCGGTCGGCATCGTCACTTGCATGATGGCGACGCCGGCGCCCATCGCGATGGTCATGGCGTAGAGCCACAGCACGTCCGGCATCAGTCCGCGCAAGGCGCCGCCGATCGCGGTGATGAACAGGCCGACCACCAGCGCCGTGCGCACGCCGAGCCGCGCGATCAAAAGCGAACCGGGCACTGCGGCGATGGCGAACAGCATCGCCGGCAGGCCGGTGAGAATGCCGATCTGCGTCGCACTCATGTTCAGTTGATCGTGGATCAGCGGGATGACGGGCGGCACTGCCAGAATGGTCAGGCGCAGCGCATTGCCGGCGAGCCACAGAAGGAGCAGCGACAGCACGGCGCGTTCCCGCGGCAACAGGCCGCCGGGACGGGCGAAGGGCGTTTCCGGCATTTCAATCGGTCTTTTTCTTATTGGTCTGGGACCGGCGGATTAACATAGACTGCGGCCATGAACCAACCGCCAAACCGACACGAGAGGGTCTTCGCCATCGGCGATATCCATGGCAGTCTGGATTTGCTGGAGCGCACCATTGCGGCCATAGGTCGTGATGTCGATCGGCACGGCGGCTCGGCGCTGACGGTGACGCTCGGCGATTACATCGATCGCGGGCCGGCCTCGCGCGGCGTCATCGAGCGGCTCGCCGGAAACCCTTTTGCGACACCGTATATCGCGCTCAAAGGCAATCACGAGACCCTGCTGGAAGCCTTCCTGTCGGACCCCGGCGGCGGCGAATACTGGCGGCGTCTCGGCGGACTTGAAACGTTACATTCGTATGGTGTTCCGGTGGCCGATCTGATGCTCGGTCGCAACTATGCCGAGGCGTCGCAACGTTTGCGCGACGTGTTGCCGCCGCATCACCTGAATTTTCTGCGGTCGCTGAAGACCTCGCACAGCCACGGCGGCTATTTCTTCTGTCACGCCGGGGTGCGCCCCGGCGTGCCGCTCGAGCGGCAGAACGACGACGACCTGATGTGGATCCGTGACGAGTTCCTCTGCAGCACAATGGATTTCGGCAAGATCGTCGTGCACGGCCACACCCCCGTCGATGCGCCCGACGTGCGGCCCAACCGCATCAATATCGACACAGGCGCTTTCGCCAGCGGCCGGCTGACCTGCGTCGTGCTAGAGGAAAGCGGCCCCCGGTTTCTCGAAATCTGATATACTCTGCCAACAGACAACTTTGGCGTTGGCGGGCATGGCGGGCGCAAGCGGCGATCGATGGACCGGGCAGTTGCGCCGTTTCCTGCGCGCATTCCTCGGTTATGCGGGAAACAGGGGCACTGCCGCCGCCGCCTATGTTGCCGCCGCGGCTGTCGTCGAAGGCCTTGGCCTCATTCTCATCGTGCCTTTGCTCGGCATTGTCATCGGCACGCCGCACGGCGGCCGCCTCGATAGCGTCGCCGGGGCCTCGTTCAATGCCCTTGGTCTTGAGCGCCCTTTCGCGCAGCTGGCACTGCTGCTTGGCGTCTTCAGCGTCCTGATGATCGTCCGCGCCATGGTAATCGCCGCGCGCGACGTCCGCGTCGCCGAGCTGCAATCGGGCTTCGTCGAGGCGCTGCGCAACCGCATCGTCGAGCGCCTCGCCGCGGCGCGCTGGGATCGCCTGACGCAACTGCGCCACGCCCGCGTCACCCATATCATGAGCGGTGACATCGCCCGCATCGGCGCCATGGCCTATCAAGCCCTGCAATGCGTCATCGCCGCCGTTGTGCTGCTGGTGCAGGGCGTGTTGGTCTTCGTGCTGGCGCCGGCTCTGGCGTCGATCGTGGCAGGCCTGGTGATCGCCGCCGCGCTGCTGCTGTTTCCCGGCGCGCGTAAAATGCACCGCCTCGGCGGCGCGGTCATCGGCGCCAACATCTCGCTGCTCGGCATGACCGCGAATTTTCTTGGCGGCCTCAAGCTGGCGTTGAGCCAGAATCTGCAAGGGCCCTTCGTCGCCGAATTCCGCCACGCTCTGCACGAGCAGACCCGCAAGCAGGTCGAGGCGATGCGACGGCAGACGCAGCGGCGGCTGGCGCTGGCGACATTCTCGGCGCTCGCCGCCGCGGCGATCATGCTGGTTGGCTTCGGCGCGCTCGATGTGTCGCCGCCGGTTCTGATTGCGCTTCTCGTGATCATGACGCGCATGGCCGGCCCGGTCGGGCAAATCCAGACCGGCGTGCAGCAGATCGCTTTTGCTCTGCCGGTGTTCGAGACCTCGGTCGAGCTCGAACGCGACCTTTCCGCGCTGCCCGCCGAACGGCCGGCGGCGGAAACGATAAACCTGCCGGACGGCCCGATCGTCTTTCACGATGTCACGTTCCTGCATCCGGACGACAGTGGCGACAACGCTCAGGCGCGCGGCCTCACGCATGTCAGCCTCACCATCCGTCCCGGCGAACTGGTCGGCATTGCCGGCCCGTCCGGCGCCGGCAAAACCACATTCGCCGATCTGCTGGTCGGCCTGTTGCCGCCGCAACAGGGCCGCATCGCCGTCGGTGGCACGGTTTTGTCGGGCGCGGCGCTGCCCGCCTGGCGCGACCGGGTGAGCTACATTTCGCAAGACCCGTTTCTGTTTCACGACACCATCCGGCGCAATCTTTCCTGGGCCAATCCGCGCGCCGGCGAAACAGAGATGTGGCAGGCGCTGGCGCTGGCCGGCGCCGACGATCTGGTGCGCCGCATGGCGCAAGGCCTCGACACGACGGTTGGCGAACGCGGCGCGCTGGTTTCCGGCGGCGAGCGTCAGCGGCTGGCGCTGGCGCGCGCCGTTCTGCGCCAGCCGCGCCTGCTGGTGCTGGACGAAGCGACCAACGCGCTCGACGTCGCCGGCGAGCGCGGCGTCATCGAACGCTTGCGTGCGGTGGTGCCGCGCTCGGCGATTGTCGTCATCGCGCACCGGCCGGAAAGCATCGCGCTGTGCGATCGCGTGTTGCGCTTCGAGGCCGGCCGGTGCGTCGAGGACACAACGGCGGCGCCAAGCGCGCCGCTCGCCGTGGGACGTCTGTGAGCAGCCGAACAAAACGACCGGATGAATCCGCGCTGGTCGCGGCCTGCTGCCGTTGGCCGCCATCGCCTGAGCGCGATGAAGCCGTCATTGCCGCCGCCGGCAAAATCGCCGATTGGGCCGGCGTGCTGCAACTCGCAGCCCGTCACCGCGTCGAAGGCCTTGCCCATGCCGCGCTGCAAGGCACCGGCATTGGTTTGCCGCCGGACATCGGCAATGCGTTGGCGTCGCGCGCGCAGCGCATTGCGTCCCGCAATGGGCTGCTGACGGATGAATCGGTGCGGCTGCAACGTGCCTTCGCTGCCGCCGGCATTGCCTCGATGATTTTGAAAGGCAGCGCGCTGGCGCAGCTTGCCTACGGCTCGGTCGATTTCAAACAGGCGCGGGACATCGACCTGTGGGTCGCGCCGGACGATGCCTTGGCGGCGCTGCGCCATCTTGAAGGCGACGGCTATGCGCTGGTCTTGCCGCGCGGGCCGCTCGACGCGGCACAGCGTGCGGCTGTGCTGCGTTACGGCAGGGAAATCGAACTGGTGCATGGCGTCAGCAAAATGCGTGTTGAGCTGCAATGGCGGCTGGCGGCGCATCCCTTGCTGCTGCGCGGCGTTGGCGCCACCGGCGCGCGGCAGACCGTGACGCTACCCGACGGCCGCGCGCTGACGACCTTGGCCGATGACGATCTCTTTGCCTATCTCTGTGTGCATGGCGCCTACCATGCGTGGTCGCGCCTGAAATGGCTGGCCGATCTCAACGCGCTGATCGCCTCGCGCCACCCAGGCGACATTGCGCATCTCTATCGCCATGCCGAAACCCGGTCGGCCGGGCTTTGCGCGGGGCAGGCGCTGTTGCTGTGTCAGCGCATTCTTGGCTTGCCGCTGCCGGCCGCTCTGGCGGCGCGCTTGAGCGCCGACCGGCGCATCGCGCGATTGACCCGCATTGCCTCTGCGGCGATCCATGCGCCTTCTGTGGATCGCGGCCGTCTCGCCACCGTGCTGCGCAATGTCGGCGTGCCGTTTCTGCTCGGCCGCGGCCTGGCCTTTTACTCAGTGCAAGCCCAGGTGGCGTCAGTTGGGCTTGCCGACGTCGTCCGGCTGCCGCTGCCGCGCGGCCTGCATTTTCTCTATCCGCTGCTGCGCCTGCCGTTCTGGCTATGGCGGCGCGGCGCGACCTTGGTGCGCGGCAGAGGTTAGCGTGCGGCGATGAGCGCGCGGACCACGTCGTCGAGGGCCTGCGTTGCCGCGTCGAACTTCACGCCCTTGATGCCGAAGGCCGCCGCCGCCGCCATGTCGCTCTCCTTGTCGCCGATCAGGAAGCTTGCGGCATTGTCGGTCGGCCATTCGCGCACAGCCTGTTCCAGCATCGCAGTGCCCGGCTTGCGGCATTCGCAGCGTACCGCCAGTTCCTTGACCGTGCCGTCCGGATGGTGCGGACAATAGTAGAAGGCGTCGATGCGTGCGCCCTTCGCCGCCAGTCCGGCTTGCATGTGGGCGTGGAATGCCTTGACCGCGGCTTCGTCATAAAGTCCGCGGGCGACGCCGGACTGGTTGGTGACGACGATGACGCGATAGCCGGCGTCGTTAAGCAGCTTGACCGCTTGCGGCGCGCCGGCAATCCATTCTAGCCGCTCGGCGGCGTGCACATAGCCATGGTCGACGTTCAGAACGCCGTCGCGGTCGAGAAACGCCGCCGGCCGTTTCGACGGCATGCGCATGTCGTTGGCGATCCACAGGATGCCGCCGACGGTACCGATCGCGAAGGCGGTCAGTCCGAACAGGATCGAGACGATCAGCCCGTCGCCGGCGGCAAGGCCGGCATAAGTGAAGGCGACGATCATGCTGCTTTCGCGCAAGCCCCAGCCGGCAATCGAGACCGGGATGGTCGCGATCAGCAGCACCGGCGGAATCATGAACAGCAGCAGGGCAAAGCTGGCCGATGCCGAAACCGACTGGGCGAGGCACCAGACCGAGGCGATGGTCAGGATGTGGATGGTGAAGGACAGCGCGCCGACCGTGGCAGCCGACGTCCAGGATTGCGCCAGCCGGCCGGCGGTGCGTGACACCTCGACCAGATGCCGCGTCGGCGCAAAACGTTCGAGCAGCGGCAGCTTCAGGACGCCGATCATGATGAACACGAAGGCGCCGCCGATCGCCCCGCCCCCGATCAGCAGCAGCACCACGCGCGCGATGGGGTCCTGCACCAGTGTCAGTGTCCACGGCAGGCAGGCGATAACGATCAGCGCCAGCATGAGAATGCCGGCGACGCGGTCGATCAGCACCGAATAGGTGGCGCTGGCCCAGCCGCCGCCGGCGCGGGCGAGCAGCCAGATGCGCGCGGCGTCGCCGCCGATGGTCGACGGCAGCACCTGATTGAAGAAGGACGCGACGAAGTTGATGCGCACCGCCGCGCCCGGCGTCAGGCTGGCGCCGCAGGCCAGCGCGATCGTCCGCCAGCGCAGGGCCTGCAACGCCACCTGCGTCGCCTGCAGCAGCAGCGCGGCGACGATCCAGCCCGCGTTGACGCGGCTCAGGCGTTCGGCCAGCGCGGCGACATTGACCGAGCGCAGGGAAACGTACAGCAGAAGGATTGAAATGGCCGCCTTGAGCAGCAACAGCAGCGGGCGCCGCATAGTCCACTTGTCCTTCGTAAACTTGGGTCCCGCTAGATAAGCGGATTATGAAGATGCGGCACTTCGTATATAATCAATAGACAGGGTTTTGGCCCATCAGCGTGATGGATTTCGGACCGTTTACCCCCAAACCCTCCCAAAAACCAAAGATTCCATTGCGCGGAGGGGTGGCCACGGCCTATGCCAACCCCTTGCTTCTTCTGCTATATCCTTGCCAGCAATGGGGATAGGTGACTTTGAATTTTCCATCGAAAAGCCCGCAAACCGGGTCCAAAATCGGCATTTCGGACAATGCCGCGCTCCCGGATATCACCGTGATCGGCGGCGCCGGCCATGTCGGCATTCCGCTGGTGCTGGCTTTTGCCGAAGCCGGCATGACCGTCAACGTCAACGATCTTAACGAAGCGACCTTGGCGACGTTGCGCGCCGGCAAGCTGCCCTTTATCGAGCATGGCGCGGCCCCTCTGTTGGTCAAGGCGCTGGCGGACAACCGGCTGGTCTTCACCTCGTCGCCAAGCCAGATCCGCGGCTCGGGTCCGGTCATCGTCACCATCGGCACGCCGGTCGATGAATTCCTTAATCCGGTGACTGCCGCGGTGCAGCGCTGCATCGACGACCTGTTGCCGCATATGTCCGACGACCAGTTGCTGATCCTGCGATCGACGGTTTTTCCGGGCACTACCGACTGGCTGCACACTTATCTGGCGCGGCTCGGCCGCAAGAACAAAATTGCCTTCTGCCCGGAGCGCGTCGTGCAGGGCTTCGGCATCAAGGAACTGGCCGAGATGCCGCAGATCGTCAGCGGCACGACGCCTGAAGCCGTCGAGGAGGCCGTGGCGCTGTTCAGCCGCATCGCGCCGGAAGTCGTGGTGGTGGCGCCGCTCGAGGCCGAACTCGCCAAGCTGTTCAACAACGCCTACCGCTACATCGAATTCGCCGCCACCAACCAGTTCTATATGATCGCGAAATCGGCCGGCGCCGACTATCAGGCGATCATGAAGGCAATGAAGCACAATTATCCGCGCGCCCGCACCTTGCCGGGGCCGGGCTTCGCCGCCGGGCCTTGCCTGTTCAAGGACACGATGCAGCTCGCGGCCTTTGCCCGCAACCAGTTCAATATCGGCCATGCGGCGATGCAGGTGAACGAAGGCCTGGCGCTGCAACTGGTCGAGGATCTCAAACGCAATTACGACGTGGCGAACCTGACCGTCGGCCTTTTGGGCATGGCCTTCAAAGCCGATATCGACGATACGCGCGCCTCGCTCAGCTACAAGCTCAAGCGCACGCTGCAAACCTGCGCGAAAGATGTGCTGACCACCGATCCGTTCGTCACCACCGATGCCTCGATCCAGCCGCTCGATGGGGTCGTCGCCGGCAGCGACCTGCTCATCCTGTGCACGCCGCATTCGGCCTATCGCGATTTAGACTTCGCCGGCAAGCCGGTGGTCGATGTCTGGGGCTTCCTGAAGAATGCCAATGTCGTCTATTGATGTCGTCTTTTAATCGTGTCCTCAAAGCGCGCCAGCGGCCATTAGCATGACGGCTCGACTCGATATCGTCATCCCGGTCTACAATGAAGGCCGCAATATCCTGGCGACGCTTGGCGCGTTGCGCGATCGGGTGCGGACGCCGACGCGCATTCTCATCTGCTATGACCGGCCGGACGACGACACGCTGACGGCTATCGATAGCAATCCGGCGCAGGTCGCCGGGCTGACCATCGAATTCGTGCGCAATCCCGGCCGAGGCGCGCATGGCGCGATCATGGCCGGCTTTGCCGCCAGCCGCGCGCCGTTCGTCATGGTTTTTCCCGCGGACGACAATTTCAACGGCGGCATTATCGATGCGATGGTGGGCAAGGGCGAGCAGGGCGCCGACATCGTCTGCGCCAGCCGCTTCATTCCCGGCGGCCGCATGGAGGGTTGCCCCTGGCTCAAGGCGCTGCTGGTCCGCACGGCGGCCTTCACGCTCTGTCATGGTGCGCGCCTGCCGTCGCGCGATCCGACCAATGGCTTCCGCCTGTTTTCGCGCCGCGTCATCGACGGCATTGCCATCGAGTCGGATGCCGGCTTCTGCTTCAGTATCGAACTTCTGGTAAAAGTGCACCGGCTCGGCTGGCCGGTCTCGGAAGTGCCGGCGCAATGGTTCGAGCGGGAGAGTGGCGCCAGCCGGTTCAAGGTCCTGAGCTGGCTGCCGGGCTATCTGCGCTGGTATCGTTACGCCTTCGCGACGACCTATCTGCGCCTGCCGGCCAACAGCGTGAAGCTGAGATCGTCCTGGAATTCCGCGATATGAAACGGTCAATGACGCCACGCCAGTATTTGATTGTGCTGCACGATCTGGCCGCGACCGCGGCGGCGACGATATTGACCTTCGTCGTTCGCTTTGACGACGTGCGGCTCGCCTCGAAACTGCCGAGTCTTCTGGCGTTCCTGCCGCTGTTTTTGGTCTATGCCGCGGCGGTTTATTTCGCCGTCAAACTGCATCGTAGCAAGTGGCGCTTCACTTCGGTGCCCGATCTGTTCAACATATTCCGGGCGTCGACCATTCTCGCCGTCTCGCTGGTGGCGCTCGACTATATTCTGCTGTCGCCGAACATTTACGGCGATTTTTTCTTCGGCAAGATCACGATCCTTTTGTACTGGGTCTTGCAGATGTTCTTCCTCGGCGGCGGGCGCATCGCCTATCGCTATCTGCATTATGCGCGGACGTTGCAGCGTGTGAGAGTCGCCGACGCGACGCCGACCTTGATCATCGGCCGCACCGCCGATGCCGAAGTTCTGTTGCGTGGCATCGAAAGCGGCGCGGTGAAGAAAATCTGGCCGGTCGGTATCCTGTCGCCGTCTTCGACCGATCGCGGACAATCGATCCGTTCGATCCCGGTGCTCGGCGACATTGACGATCTCGAAAGCGTCGTCGCCGACCTCACCAGCCGCGGCACGCGGGTGACGCGACTGGTGATGTCGCCATCGGCGTTTTCGCCGGAAGCGCGGCCGGAAGCGATGTTGATCCGGGCGCGCCGCCTCGGCCTGGCGATGAGCCAGATGCCGTCGCTCGACGCCGGCGGCATCGCCGTGCAACTGGCGCCGGTGTCGGTCGAGGACCTGCTGCTTCGGCCGAGCGTCAAGATCGATTATCAGAGCCTCGAGGAGTTCGTCAGCGGCAAGGCGATCGTCGTCACCGGCGGTGGCGGCTCGATCGGTTCGGAAATCTGCGAACGCATCGTCGCCTTCGGCGCGGCGCGGCTCCTGGTCATCGAGAATTCCGAACCGGCGCTGTATGCCGTGGTGGAGCGGCTGATCGCCGAGCAAAGCAAGGCCGAAATTACGGGGCGCATCGCCGACATCCGCGACCGCGCGCGCATCGCGCGGCTGATCGCCGATTTCAAGCCCGACATCGTTTTTCACGCCGCCGCGCTCAAGCATGTGCCGATCCTGGAGCGGGATTGGGACGAGGGCGTTAAGACCAATGTGCTCGGCTCGATCAATGTTGCCGATGCCGCCGCCGCGGCGGGGGCGGCCGCCATGGTGATGATCTCGACCGACAAGGCGATCGAGCCGGTGTCGATGCTGGGCGCGACCAAGCGGCTCGCCGAAATGTATTGCGAGGCGCTCGACGCCGATTTGGTGCGCCGCGCCGGCAACGGCGATGATTTGAGCGGCGGCCGCGCCATGCGGCTGATTTCGGTGCGCTTCGGCAATGTGCTGGCGTCGAACGGCTCGGTGGTGCCGAAGTTCAAGGCGCAGATCGAGGCCGGCGGCCCGGTGACGGTGACGCATCCGGACATGGTTCGATACTTCATGACCATCCGCGAGGCCTGCGATCTCGTCATCACTGCGTCGCGTCATGCGCAGAGCCAGAACGACTCGAAAGTCTCAGTCTATGTTCTGAACATGGGCCAGCCGGTGAAGATCGTCGATCTCGCCGAACGCATCATCCGGCTGAGCGGCCTGGAGCCGGGCCGCGACATCAAGATCGAGTTCACCGGCATTCGTCCCGGCGAGCGGCTGCACGAAATCCTGTTTTCTCGCGGCGAGGAAATGGCCGAGATCGGCATTCCGGGCATCGTCGCCGCGAGGCCCGTGCAGGCCTCGCTCGAAGCGGTGCGCGGCTGGGTGGCGCTGCTGGAGCAGGGGCTGGCGCGCAACGAGCATGATGCGATCTACAAGGTGCTGCGCGACGCCGTGCCGGAATTTCGTGGCGACGCCGCGTAGCGCATGATCCCGCGCTGACATAATTGACTTGAGAGGATTTCACATGGACGTGCCAGCCTTTTTCAAGTCGGAATTCGCCGAGCATCACGCCGTGGCGCGCGCTACTGAAGCCGCGCTGCAACCGGCCTTTGCCGGGCTACTGGCGGCCTGCGTCGCCTGCATTCGCGGCGGCGGCAAAATCATGCTGTTCGGCAATGGCGGCAGCGCCGGCGACGCCCAGCACATCGCGACCGAACTGACCGTTCGCTACAAGGAAACGCGCGCGCCGATCGCGGCAATCGCGCTGAGCACCGATACCTCGACCCTGACGGCCGCCGGCAACGATTTCGGCTTCGAGCAGATTTTCGCCCGCCAGATCCTGGCGCTCGGCCGCCCCGGCGACCTGGTAATCGCCATTTCGACCTCCGGCAAAAGTCCGAACATCATTGCCGCGCTCAAGCAGGCCAGAGCCATGGGCCTTGTGACCGTCGCGTTCGGCGGCAAAGGCGGCGGCGACATGGTAGGGCTCGCCGATCACCTGCTGATTGTGCCGTCCGACACCACCGCTCGTATCCAGGAAATGCACATTACGCTCGGCCAGATGCTGTGCGGCGCGCTGGAACTCGAACTGGGTCTGGTTCTGCCCAGCTGATTTGCGCATGCAAAGAGCGCGGAAGCCCGCTGTTTATGCGGGCTTTCTTTTATTTATTTCAGATTGTGAAAGCGCCGTGCCGCATACTGAAATGTTCTTGACTCGGCTACGACTTAAGTTTTTCCTGCGCGGCAGGGAGAAAACAAACAATGGACGCAACGATCCTGCCAGGGCCCGGCGTAAAGGCCCGTCCGCCACGGCCGCGCACCGACGGTGAGCGCCACAGCATTCAATCCGTCGACCGCGCGCTGTTTCTTCTGGAAACCATCGCCGAAGCCGGCGGCGAGGCGACCCTGACCGACCTGTCGGTCCGCACCGGGCTCAACATCTCCACCTGTCATCATCTGCTGGCGACGCTGATCCAGCGCGGCTTTGCCGCCAAGGTGCCGGGACGCAGACTTTACGCGTTGGGCGCGCGCATTCTTTATCTCGGCCATGCCTGCCTGCAGGTCGATCTGCCGCGCCGGGCGCAGCCTTATCTCGAGGCGATCAACGCCGCCACCGGCGAGACCGTGCACATCGCGGCCTTGCAGGGCGACCAGGTCGTCACCGTGGCGCGGCGCGAAGCCCGCCACGCGGTGCGCGTCGATTCCGGCCGCATCGGCAAGATCGATGCGCCGCACGCCACTTCGCTCGGCAAGGCGATCATGGCCTGGCTGCCGGAAGACGAAATGCAGCGCATGGTCGCGCATGGCATGAAGCGTTTTACCGAGCACACCATTACCGATGTTCCGACCTTGATCGAGGACCTGCGGCACGTCCGCCGCAACGGCTTTGCCATCGACCGCGAGGAGTTTCTGCCCGGCGTGATCTGCGTCGGCGCGGCGATCCGCGATCAGGCCGGCACGGTGATCGGCGCCATCAGCGCCTCGACGCCGAGCATGCGCGCCAGCGACGAGCATATCGACCGCATGCGTGACGAAATCGTCGCGGCAACCCGCGCGCTGTCGGCGCAATTCGGCGCGCCCGCAACACAGACAACCGATCAGCCGCAGGCCGCGGCCAGCTGATCGTCAACCGACAATCCAACAACGATAATTATTTTCTGGAGGAATTATGTACGCACCTGCCGGCGTGAAGACCAACCACAACGAATTCCCGATTCCCGACACGATGCGCGCCTGGGTGCTCGGCGACCCGGGCCAGCTGAGCATGACGGAAAAGGCGACGCCGGTTCCGAAGAAGGCCGAAGTGCTGGTGCGTATCGACGCGGTGGCGATCTGCGCCACCGATCTCGAGATCATCTATCACGGCCCGCCGGCCTCGATTCAGGGCGGCCTGCCGTTCAACAAGGGCTTTACCCCGGGCCACGAATACATGGGCACGGTGGTTGCGCTCGGACATGGCGTCGATGAATACAAGCTCGGCCAGCGCGTCGCGGTGGAGATTCATGCCGGTTGCGGCCAATGCAAGCGCTGCCGCGAGGGCATGTATACGTCGTGCCACAACTACGGCATGAACTACGGCGACGTCGACAAGAACCATCGCGCCAACGGCTTCACCACCGATGGCGGCTTCTGCGAATATCAGGTCAACCACATCAACACCTTGGTCGCGATCAATGACGAGATGTCGGATGAAGAGGGCACGCTTGTCGTCACCGCCGGCACCGCGATGTATGCGCTGACCGAACTCGGCGGGCTTGTCGCCGGTGAAAGCGTTGTCGTCACCGGCCCCGGCCCGATCGGGCTGATGGCGGTCGCGGTGGCCAAGGCGCTCGGCGCGCAGCCGGTGATCCTGACCGGCACGCGCGACAACCGGCTCGAAATCGGCAAGCAGCTCGGCGCCGACGCGGTGATCAACATCCGCAAGACGCCGGACGTCGTCGCCGAAGTGAAGAAGCTTAACGGCGGCAAGGGCGTCGATTACGTCGTCGAATGCTCGGCCGCGACCACCGCAGTCAACGACGCCGTGCGCATGGTCAACCGCGGCGGCCGCGTTTGCCTCGCGGCGTTCGCGCATGAGGACGTGCCGGTCGATGTCGCGCACATCGTGCGTAATAACATCTACATGTACGGCATCCGCGGCGAGGGAAAGAGCGCGACGCATCGCGCCGAAGCCTTCATGCAGCAGAAGCGTTTCGACGCCACCTTGATCCACACGCACACGTTTCCGCTCGACGATCTGCCGACCGCGATCCGCTACGCCAAGGACCGCGTCGAGGATGCGATCAAGGTGGTGGTCAAGGCCAAGCATAACGCCGCGGCCAAGGAAGCGGCGGAATAGAGGCTTCTTCTTACCCTCTCCCCTTGTGGGAGAGGGTGCCCGAGCGAAGCGAGGGCGGGTGAGGGGTCTGCCTATCTGCAAGCGCCGACCCCTCACCCGGCTCGCACCTTCGGTGCTCGCCACCCTCTCCCACAAGGGGAGAGGGGAAGAAAGATAGCAAGGGCGCTGCGACGTATGCTCATCTGCGACGAATATCTGACGCCCGCTTCGCTCGACGAAGCCTTCGCCGCGATGGAGCGCCATCGCGGCCGCTATCGCGTCGTCGCCGGCTGCACCGATACGCTGCCCTGGGCGCGCGAGGGCCGCGCCGGCGATGTCGAGATCCCGGTGCTGATCGACGTCACCAAAATTCCCGAATTGAACGAGCGTCATGTCGGCGACAAGCGCGTGCGGCTCGGCGCGGCGACGCCGATTCAGCGTTTCCTCGACGATGCCGCGCTTGGCCGCGCCATGCCGGCGATGCCGCGATGCGCCGTGTGGTTTGCCGACGACCAGATCCGCGCGCAGGCGACGCTCGGCGGCAATGCCGTCAATGCCTCGCCGGCCGCCGATGCGACGCCCTGCCTTGAGGCGCACGATGCCATCGTCGAACTGGCGTCTGCAACGGGGCGACGCAGCATGCCGTTGCGCGAATTCATCACCGGGCCGGGCAAGACCCAACTCGCCGACGGCGAACTGCTCACCGGCTTTGAATGCGACGCCTTCCCCGGTTACGGCGGCAGCTTCGAGAAAGTCGGTCATCGCCGTTCGCTGGTCATTTCCGTCGTCTGCCTCGCCGTCATGGTCAAGCTCGACCGCGACGGCAAAACGATCGAAGACACAAGACTGGCCATCGCCGGCATCCGCCCGGTGCCGCGCCGCCTGCGCGAAATTGAGGATCTGCTGCGCGGCAAGAAGCTCACTGGCGAATTGCTGGAAGAAGCCGCCGACATGCCGCTCGATCTGGTGCAATCGCGCTCACGGCAGGAATATCGCCGCGACGTCGTGCGCGGCTTTCTGGTGCGCGGCCTGATCGCCGCCGCCAAACGCGCCGGTGCCTCGCCCGATGCGCTGACGAGAGAATTGGAAGCCGCCTATGGTTGATATTCGTCTCAACGCCACCATCAACGGCCGCAAGGTGTCGCGCGATGCAAAACCGCATCTGCGGCTGCTCGATTTCCTGCGCGACGACCTCAATCTCACCGGCAACAAGGAAGGCTGTGGCGCCGGCGAATGCGGCACCTGTTCGGTGTTCGTCGATGGCGTGCTGATGAAGTCGTGCCTGATGCCGGTGGCCAAGGCGCAGGGCGCGACGGTCGATACCATCGAGTCGTTGGCCAAGTCCGGCGAACTCTCCGTGCTGCAAAAGGCGTTTCACAAGGCCGGCGCCAGCCAGTGCGGCTATTGCATTCCCGGCATGGTGATGGCGGCGACCGCGGCTTTGCGCGCCAATCCCTTCGCTGACCGCGAGGAAATCAAGGAACGGCTCGGCGGCAATATCTGCCGCTGCACCGGCTACCAGAAAATTTTCGACGCCGTCGAACTGGCGCGCGACGTGCAAAACGGCCGCGTGCCGGCGACGGCGCTATTGGAAACCGACACCGCCGACGGCGACGTCATCGGCAAAAGCGTCCGTCGCATCGATGCACCGAGCAAAGTCTCCGGCCGTCTGAAATATGCCGGTGACATGATCATGCCCGGCATGTTGCATGTGCAGGTGCTGCGGTCGCCGCACGCGCACGCCCGCATCGTTTCGATCGATACGTCGGCGGCGCTGGCCATGGACGGCGTCGAGAGCGTCATCACCGCGGCCGATGTGCCGGGGAAGGATGGCTTCGGCGTCTTCGTGCACGACCAGCCGATCATGGCGCGCGACAAGGTACGTTATGTCGGCGAGGCCATCGCCGCGGTCGCCGCCGAAGATGCATTGACGGCCAAGCGCGCCGTGGCGGCGATCAAGGTCGTCTATGAACAACTCGCGCCGGTGTTCGATCCGGACGCGGCTATGCGGCCCGGCGCGCCGGTGGTGCATGACTACGCGCCGGACAACATCACCAAGCATATCCCGATCCGCGTCGGCGATGTCGAGGCCGGCTTTGCCGCGTCCGATCTCGTCATCGAGGAGAGCTATTCGACGCAGGCGATCGAGCACGCCTATCTCGAGCCGGAAGCGGGTCTGGCCTATGTCGATCATGACGACGTCGTCACCGTGGTCTCTCCCAGCCAGAACATCACCCATCACCGTCATATGCTGGCGCGCATTATCGACAGGCCGATCAGCAAGGTGCGCTTCATCATGAGCCCCGTCGGCGGCGGCTTCGGCGGCAAGGAAGACATGATCTATCAGGGCATGCTGGCCCTCTTGGCGATGAAGACGATGCGCCCGGTGCGGCTGGTCTATACCCGCGAGGAGTCGATCATCTCGACGGCCAAGCGTCATCCCTCGCGCACGACGTTGCGCATGGGCCTGATGCGCGATGGCCGCATCCGCGCGCTGGCAATGCGCATGGTGTGCGACGGCGGCGCTTATGGCCTGTCCACCGAGGGCGTCATGCGCAAGGCGGCCATCCTCGCCGCCGGGCCCTATGCCATTCCCAATGTGCAGATCGATACTTTTGGCATCTACACCAACAACACGCCGTCCGGCGCGTTTCGTTCCTTCGGCGCGCTGCAAACGCAGTTCGCCACCGAAAGCCAGCTCGACATCGCCGCCGAACGGCTCGGCCTCGATCCGTTCGAGATCCGTCGCATCAACGCGATGCGCGATGGCGACATGACGCACACCAAGCAGAAGCTCGGCTCGGTCAGCCTGATGCGCGCGCTGGACGCGGCCGAACAGGCGTCCGGCTGGGAATCGGGCGCGCCGGCGGTGCGCGGCCCGGTGCGCGGCGATCTCGGACATGACGATGTACGGCCCTCGGTGACGCTCGGCACGCGCTTTGCGTCGAGCGGCGCCCAAGAAGCGGCGGAGTAGGGCGATGATTGTTCATGTCGGAACGAGCCGCTTCTTTCCCTCTCCCCGTTTACGGGGAGAGGGTGGCGAGGACCAAAGGTCCGAGCCGGGTGAGGGGCTAGACTCCATAAATGCCCCTCACCCGGACCTCGCTTCGCTCGGCCCACCCTCTCCCCGCACGCGGGGAGAGGGAAAAAGAGCGCATGCGGGGAGAGGGAAGGAAGTAACCCATGGCGCGTAAACGCGGACGCGGCATGGCGGCCTGCTGGTACGGCATCGCGCGCACGGCGACGGTGGACCGCGCCGCTGCCTGGGCGGAAATCGACGATGGCGGCTCGGCCAAGATCGTCACCGGCGTCACTGAAATCGGCGAGGGCATTCTCACCGTGCTGGCCCAGATCGCGGCGCACGAGATCGGCGTCAAGCCGGAGCATGTCGTCATCGGCGACAACGACACCGCGCGCGCGCCGGAAGCGGCACATGCCGGCGCCAGCCGCCAGACCTACATGATCGGCAATGTCGTGGCGCTGGCCTCGCGCGAGGCCAAGAAGCGCCTGGTCGATGTCATGGCCGATATGTGGGACGTCGAGGCAGATAGCATCCGCACCGGCAACGGCGAGATCTGGGCCGAGAACACCAATCACCGCATTACCATGGGCGAGGCGGTGGCCTGCGCCAAGAATCGCGGCGTGGTGCCGATCGGCTCGGCCACTTTCGGCACCGACACCACCGGCATCAAGGACGGCAAAGGCGGCGACGGCTCCGGCCGGCCGTGGCAGGCCTATGTGTTCGGCTGTCAGGTCGCGGAAGTCGAAGTCGATACGGTGACCGGCGAAGTGCAGGTGCTCGCGGTGTGGGCGGCGCATGATGTCGGCCGCGCCGTCAATCCGCAGGGCGTCGAAGGCCAGATCGAAGGCGGCATCGTCCAGGCCATCGGCCAGGGGTTGATGGAAGACTACCAGCTCAAGGACGGGCACACGTCGACCTCGGGCTTTGCCAAATACATTTTGCCGACGTCACTCGATGTGCCGCGCGTCAATTCGATTATCATCGAAGACCCCGATCCGATCGGGCCGCTCGGCGTCAAGGGCATCGGCGAGCCGGCCATGGTGCCGACCATTCCGGCGGTGATGAACGCGATCTACGACGCCGTCGGCGTGCGGGTTTTCGACCTGCCGGCGACGCCGGAGAAGATACTGATGGCGATGCGCGAGAAGGCCAGACGCGAAACGATGGCGTCGCAAGCCGCCGAATAGAGAGCAAGCATGAGTGTCGCGGGCGTGGCAGATGTGGCTGAGGTGCGGGAGGTTCCGTTCGCCGCCGATCTGCGCGCGATCCGCAGGCTGGCCGGCGTGCTGCCGGGCGACTGGCCGATTGCCGTCAATGGCATTCGCGTCGCGGCCTCGGTTCGCCCAAGCAAGGTCGTCATCGAAGGCGGCGACGATACGCCGATCACCATGCCGCGCACCGCGTTTCAGGTGGTGTACCGCGATTGCACATTGATGATCGATTCCGGCATGGACCGGGAAACGCACGATTCGTTTTCCACGCCGGACAAACGCGAACCGTATTTCCCGGAGGCCTTCGCCCAGGTGCAGAAGGCGCTCGCCGATGCGCGCATGATCGTGCTGACGCACTTTCATGCCGACCACGCCGCCGGTGTGACGCAGGCGGAAAATTTCAATGCCTTGGCGGCCAAGACATTCGTCACGGTGGAGACGGCGCGCTGCCTGCTCAATACGCCGCACAAGCCGCATCTGCGGATGGAAGCCGAGCGCATCAACCGGTTCGTTATCTTCGATTATGGCGATTATTACCCGATCGCGCCGGGTATTGTCCTGATCAAGGCGGCGGGGCACTCCAGCGATCATCAGATGGTCTATATCGCGCTGCAATCCGGCCGCGAGATTTTGCACAGCGTCGATGTTGGCTGGGTGCTGGACAATATCGTCAAGGTCAAAGGCAAGGCGGCGCCCTGGGTCAAGGAAGACAAAGGCGCGGTGCTCGGCCAGTTGCGCTGGCTCAACAGCGTACACAGCAACGAGCGCAACATTTCGTTGCTGGTGACGCACGACGACACCCTGATCGATGCCGCGATCAAGAACGGCACAATCGGCGGTGAACTGAAAATATAACTTAAAAATCAAAATAGGGAGGACTACACGATGTCAAGGAAATGCATTCACGGCCTGCTGGCCGTTCTCGCCATGACCGCGCTCAGCATGCCGGCCATGGCGCAAGGTTACCCGACAAAGCCGATCGTTATGGTCGTTCCGTTCCCGCCCGGCGGGCCGAGCGATGTCGTGGCGCGTATCATGGCCGATGGCATGGGCAATGCGCTCGGCCAGAACGTCGTCATCGAAAATGTCGGCGGCGCCGGCGGCACCATCGGCACCGGGCGCGTCGCCACGGCGGAGCCGGATGGCTATACCGTGCTCGGCGCCAGCATGGGCTCGCATGTGTCGGCCCCCGCGCTGTTTCCGAATTTGAAGTACGACTCGGCCAAGGACTTCGAGCCGATCGGCCTGACTTCGAATGCGCCGGCCGCCGTGGTCGTGCGCAAGGAATTCCCGGCCAACAACTTCAAGGAATTCGTCGAAGTGCTGAAGAAGCAGGGCGAAAGCGTCAAGCAGGCGCATGGCGGCATCGGATCGTCGTCGCACATGGCGTGCCTGCTGTTCACCGCCGAACTCGGCGTCAAGCCGACGCATGTGGCCTATCGCGGCACCGGCCCGGCGCTCAATGACGTGATCGGCGGCCATGTCGATTTCTTCTGCGAGCAGGTCGTCAGCGTTCAGGGCGCGATCAAGGGCGGCACGATCAAGGCCATCATGGTGTCGGGCAACGAGCGTTCGCCCGCCGTGCCCGCGGTGCCGTCGGCCAAGGAAGCCGGCCTGCCGGCATTCCAGATCAATGTCTGGAGCGGCATTTTCGCACCCAAGGGAACGCCGAAGGATGTCGTCGCCAAACTGAGCGCTGCGCTCAACACCACGCTGAACGATCCGGCGGTGGCCAAGCGCCTTGCCGAACTCGGCGGCACCGTGCCGCCGCCGAATACGCGCGGATCGGATTTCCTGGCCAAGCAGCTCAAGGCCGATATCGCCAGCTGGAATCCGATTCTGAAGGCCGCGAACCAGAAGACCAACTGACGGCAAACGCGCGGGGCGGTGCGATGCCGCCCCGCGCGCCACTTTGAATGGAATATACGATGCTGACGCGATCCGACAACGACAATGACCGGCATGTGCGGGCGCGCGCCCGTGCGGTGCGCGATGCGGGCGGCCTCGCTGAGGCGCTGGCCAAGGGCAGCGTGCCGAAACTGATCGAGACGACCTTGTCGGAAGCGTTGGTGCTCGGCCTGCTCAAGCAAGGCGTGCGAAAATATTTCGCCATCTTCGGCCATGGCTCGACCGATCTCGGCAATGTGCTGCGCATCTACGAGGAAGAAGGCGCGACCCGCACCATCAATTGCCGCAACGAAGTGGAAATGGCGCATGCCGCCACCGCGCTGCGCTGGCAATATGGCGAACTCTCCGCCGTCATCACCTCGATCGGGCCCGGTGCGATGCAGGCTTTCGCCGGGTCGCTCGCCGCCGCATCGAACGGCGTCGGCGTCTATCATATCTATGGCGACGAGACGACGTTCGGCGAAGGCTACAACATGCAGCAGGTGCCGAAGGAAGAGCAGGGCGCCTTCGGCCGCATGACGGCGATCCTCGGCGGCTCTTATGTGCTGCATACGCCTGAGGCGATCCGCGATGCGTTGCGGCGCGGCGCATTGGCAGTCAATCATCCGTACAAGGCCCGGCCGTTTTATCTGCTGCTGCCGTTGAACACGCAGCCGGCGCGGCTGACGGTCAATCTCGCCGGGCTTCCCGAGCGGCCGACGCTGTCGAAAATGGCGCCGGCCGACGACGCCGCGCTTGACGCAGCGGCGGCGATGATCGCTAAAGCCTCGAGCCTCGTCATCAAGGCCGGCGGCGGCACGCGCGGCCATGACGCGGCATTGCGGCAATTAGCGGAAGCCTCCGGCGCCGCAGTGGCGCTGTCTCCGGGTTCGACGGGCGTCTTGCCGGATGCGCATGCGCAGAACATGCATGTTGGCGGCTCGAAAGGTTCGATCAGCGGCAACTATGCAATGGCCGAGGCTGAATTGCTGATTGCCGTCGGCTCGCGCGCGGTGTGTCAGGCCGATTGCTCCGGCATTGGCTACAAGAAGGCGCAGGCCGCTATCAACATCAACGGCGATCTGAACGACGCGCTGCATTACAACAATACTGTGGCGCTGACCGGCGATATTGGTGTCATCGCCGAACGGCTCGCCGCCAAGTGCGCGGCGCTCAAAGCCGCGGCCAACAAGGCGGCTTGGCTGAAAGCCTGCGCCGCGAAGAAAGCCGAGTGGGCCGCGTTCAAACGCCAACGCTTCGAATGCCCGCCGCTGCGCGACGAGGTCTGGGGCCGGCCGGTGCTGGCGCAGCCGGCGGCGATCAAGGTCGTGGCCGACTTTGCCAAATCGATCGACGCCGCCAAGTTCTTCGATGCCGGCGACGTGCAGGCCAACGGTTTCCAGATCGTTGAGGACGACCGCACCGGCGATACTTATACCGAAACCGGCGCGTCCTATATGGGCTTTGCTACGAGCGCGCTGTTGGCCTCGGCTGCGGCCGAGATGCCGCGATACTCGATTGCCTTTACCGGCGACGGCTCCTTCATGATGAACCCGCAAGTGCTGATCGACGCGGTCGAGCACAAAGTGCGCGGCATGATCGTCATTTTCGACAACCGCCGCATGGCGGCGATCACCGGCTTGCAACTCGCGCAGTACGGCATCGCGTTCAAGACTAATGACCGGGTTGCGGTCGATTACCGTGTGCTGGCCTCGGCAGTATCGGGCGTGCATGCGGTGTTCGGCGGCGACGATGCGGAGGCCCTGCGCGCCGCCTTGAAGTCGGCACATGCGCATGACGGCCTGTCTGTCATGCATGTCCCGGTCTATTCGGGCGCCGACGAACGTGGCGGCCTCGGCGCTTTCGGCCAGTGGAACGTCGGCAACTGGTGCGCAGACGTGCAGGACGCCTGGATCAAGCAGGATTTGTAAGGTTCCGGTTATGGGAACAAAGGGCGGCGGCGCCGGTTGTCTATAGAGGCCAACCGCCAGAACGGTGGCTGCCACCATAATTTCGGGGTACCCCATGACCGACAATGCAGCCGAAAAACCAAAAGAGCATGCCGACGAAGAGCGGACGCGCATCAAGAAGGAAGAAGACAAGGTCACCGTCAATTCCGACGAGAGCTTTCCGGCTTCCGATCCGCCGTCGTTCAATCCCGGCATCACCGGCGCCGGCGACGTGAAGAAGAAAAAGCACTAGCCTTCCACAATCGATAAAAGAATGCCCGGCAACCGCCGGGCATTTTTTATGCGACGAACGCTACTTGTCGTTGGCCCGCGCCGCTTTCAAATGCTGCACGACCTTCTGCCGAAACGCCGTTTGCTGTTCGGGCGTCCAGGTGCGGAAGCCTTCGCCGGATTTGAAGCCGAGTTTGCCGTCGGCCACCAGTTTTTCCAGATAAGGCGACGGACCCGGCCGGCTGTCGATATCGCCGAGCACGTTCTGGTGGATCGCCAGCGTCAAGTCGGTGCCGACCATGTCGGCATTCTCCAGCGGCCCGAGCACGGCCAGCCTTCGCCCGAAGGCGGACTTGATGACCTCATCGACGGTTTCGGCGTCGCAGATGCCATTTTCGACCAGCGATATCGCCTCGCGCCACAATGCATGCTGCAACCGGTTGCCGATGAAGCCGGGCACGTCCTTCTTGACGTGCGCCGGTTTCTTGCCGGCGTCGGCATGAAGCTTCATGGTGAAATCGACGGTCGCCGGTGACGTCCATTGCGTTTCGATGACCTCGACCAGAGGCACCAGGAACGGCGGATTCCACCAATGGGTGCCGAGCGCGCGTTCGCGGCGCGCGAGCCCTTGCATGATCGCGGTGATCGGAATGACCGAGGTGTTGCTGGCGAGGATGGTGTCGGGCCGCACATGCGGTTCGATCTCGGCGAACAATTTTTGCTTCAGCGGCAAATCTTCCAGCACCGCTTCGACGACGTAGTCGGCGCCGCTCACGGCCTTGGCGAGATCGGCTTGCGGCGTGACGCGGTTCACCGCGCTTTCGTCGTCGCCGAGATCCTTGAGGTTGGCGGCGATGCGCGCTTTGACGGTGTCGAGCGACGCCGGAAAGGCGTCGTAGATGGTGACGTCATGGCCGGCGAGCGCGAACACTTGCGCGATGCCGTGGCCCATCAGGCCGGCGCCGATGACGGCGATGCGCGCTTTGCTCATGATCAACCCGCCGTATAGCCGCCGTCGGCATAAAGAATATGGCCGGTGTAGAAGTCCGACGCCTTGGAAGCGAGGAACAGCAACGGACCGGCGAGGTCTTCCGGTTCGCCGAGGCGGCCCTTCGGCACGCGCGCCAGAAAGCCGGCGCGTACGGTCTGCGCCCGTTCGGTGTCTTCGTACATCCACGCGGTGAGCGGCGAGCGGAAAACCGTCGGGCCGAGCGCATTGACGGTGATGCCGGTCGCGCCCCATTCGCAGCCGAGCGCCTTGGTGATGCCATCGACCGCCGACTTCGACGCGCAATAAGCGGAGTAGCCGGCCGGATGGCCGAGCAGGCCGCGCGCCGACGAGGTGAGAATGACCTTGCCGCCGTGGCCTTGCGCCAGCATCTGCCTGCCGGCGGCGCGCGCCATCAGCCATGACTGCGTGACATTGGCGTCCATGACGTCGAGGAAGTCTTCCGGCTTCTGGTCGACGATCTTGGCGACCTTGTTGAGGCCCGACGCGACGACGAGAATGTCGAGGCGGCCGAAGGTATCGACCGCCGCCTTGACGATGGCGTCGCAATTGTCTTCCGACGACGGCCGCAGCGCGACGATGTGCGCTTTCGCGCCGAGGCTTTCGCATTCGGCGGCGACTTTCTTCAATTCATCCTGCTTGCTGGCGGCGAGCACGACATTCGCGCCGGCGCCGGCCAGCACCTTGGCCGACAGCGCGCCGAAGGCGCCGGACGCGCCGGTGATAATGGCGACCTTGCCCTTGACGTCGAACAGGCTGTGCGGATTTTTCAGGAAGGCTTCGGACATTGGATAACCTCGAACTTTCTCCGTCACCCTGAGGTGCGAGCGAAGCGAGCCTCGAAGGGCGACGGCCCGGGGCTGGCGAATGTGGCCGTCCATCCTTCGAGGGCCGCCTCCGGCGGCCACCTCAGGATGACGGGTAACTATTTCGGCGGCATCGCCACCGCGACGACGATGGAGCAAACCTCGTTGCCGCGGTTGATGATTTCGCGCGTCTCGTTTGGCTCGATCACGCAGCTATCGTTCGCCTTGAGCACGGTTTCCTTGCCGTCGACGATGACGGTCAATTCGCCCGACAAGACGAAGTAAACCTTTTCCGGCGGCGAGGCGTCGGGACCGGCGCCGCCGCCGGGGAGGAAGTGCGAATAGCCGAACACCAAGCCCTTGGTGCCGCCGGCCTCGGCGCCGAACAGCCGCAGCGAATGATAGCCGCGGTGGTTCGGCGCGTCGTAAGCCTTGGCGTCCTTGAAGCGTTTAACGTGCATGAGCGTTTCCCCTGAATTTTTACTAGAATTTCTTGCCCTGTTCGATGCGGTACTTGCCGGTCGGGTCGGTGATGGCGACCAGACGCACGATGCAGCCGTCGCCGCGATCCCAGTTCCACGGGAAATAGGCGAAGGTCACGCGCTTGCCGGTGACCTTGTCGAGATCGCCGCCGACATTCTCGATACCCATGATGCCGTTCGAGAACAAAATGCGGTGCACCGGCTCCCATTCCGGGAAGTCGTCTTTCCAGTCGCGGCCGCCCGACCACTCGAGATATTCCTTCTGGAGATGTGGGTGCAGCGGACCGTTGCGGTGCGGGCCGATGGCGGTGGCGAGCGGGTGATCGTTGGCCTGGGTATCGTGGCCGACAACCTTGACCTTTTTCTCGACGAACCATTTGCCGGCCGACGGCACGAAGCCCGGGCACTTGCAGAAGTAGTCTTCCGAGTCCTCGTACTGGTGATGCCAGCCGGTGTTGACGATGACGACGTCGCGCGGGCGGACGATCTTGCCGGCGGCCTTTTCGAGATCGTCATAGGTGATCATTTCCCACTTCTTCTTCGGGATCGACACCACGATGCCGGAGCCGAAGAAGTGCGGCAGCGGCACTTCGTCGATGAAAGGCGTGCCCTGGATGACGTGCGCCGGCGCGTCGATATGCGTGGTGTTGTGCATCGACGTGGTGATGCGCTGCGACAGCACACCCGACTTCGCCATGTAATGGATGCGTTCGATCTTGACGTCTTCGAAATACGGCCAGTTCGGCGATTGATAGCCGAAACGGTGGGACAGGTTGACGAATTCCAGCCCCATGCTGTTCTTCAGGTTTTCTTCAAACGCGATGCCGCGAATTTTTTTCATGGCTTCCTCCCTTTTTTGAGTATTGGCGGTGCGGCTGTCAGCCGGCGGTGGATTTCATCCGGCTTTCCAGGTCGTGCTTGGTGGCCAGAAGCTTTTCGGCAATCAAGGTCTGCCGGTTTTGGAATCGATGGATCGGCACCGGCACCGAAATGGCGACGGAATTGCCGAGCGGGTCCTGCAAGGCGACGCCGGCGGCGCAGATGCCGAGCGTGTGTTCTTCGCGGTCGAGCGCGACGCCGGCCTTGCGGATGGTCTTCAACTCCGCGAGCAGCGCGTCGAGCGTGGTCAAGGTCTTCGGCGTGCGGGCTGCATAGCTGTCGCCGATCAGCGCCGCGACCGCGGTGTCTGAAAGCTGCGCCAGGTAGGCCTTGCCATTGGCGGTGCAATGCAGCGGGAAGGTTTCGCCGACGGCGGATACCGTGCGCAGGCGATGCGAGCCGATCACCTGGTCGATGAAGACCAGATGATCCTTCTTTACGGTCGAAAGATCGACGGTCTCTTCCAGCTCAGCCGACAGCCGTTCGAGCAGCGGACGCGCCAGCGAGATGAAATCGCTGCGTACCGAGGCGGCGAGCCGCATGATGGTGGGGCCGAGGCGGACACGGCCGTTCGGCGTCGCCGCGATCACCAGCTTTTCGGTTTCGAGTGCTGCGACGATGCGCTGCACGGTCGAACGCGCCAGGTTCACGCGCTGCGCGATCTGGCCGAGACTCAATCCGGAGTTTTCGTCTTCGAGCGCGCGCAAAATCGCGGCGGCGCGCGTGATCACCTGCACCTGGCTTTTGTCGTTGGTGGTGTGGCGATCCATCGTGACGCAAACCCTTGACGCTTCTACTCCGACGCCGGGGGGCGCTCTATGCCGCCTTGCATCGTGGGTTATATTAGCCCAATATACGATACAGAGAAAAGGGAAATCGTCGGGGAAACGTATGGTCCAGAAAATTGCGCTCGAAGAGCACGTCCTGACGCCGGGGATGATCGATTACTGGCGCCCCAGCATGACCACGGTGCCGCCGGCGCTGACCGCCAAATTGTTCGAGCGGCTCAATGATTTTGGCGATGTTCGCCTTGAAGGCATGGATAAATCCGGCATCGCCCGCGCCGTGCTGTCGGTCGCCGGGCCCGGCGTGCAGGCCGAGCGCGATGCGGCGGTGGCGACGAAGAAGGCCCGAGAAGCCAACGACTTCCTCGCTGGGGAAATCCAGAAGCGGCCGGACCGCTATGCGGGTTTCGCCCATATCGCGGTACAGGATCCGAAAGGCGCCGCCGATGAACTCGAGCGCTGCATGCGCGATTTGAAATTCTGCGGCGCCATGATCAATGGCCACACCCATGGCCTCTATCTCGACCATCCGTCTTTGTCGCCATTCTGGGAGCGCGCCGAAGCGTTAGGGGCGCTGATCTATCTGCACCCGGCCGATCCGGTGACGCCGTTGTCGGTGCTCGATGGCTATGACGCGCTGGCGCGGCCGATGTGGGGCTGGGGCGTGGAAACGGGCTCACATGCTTTGCGCATGGTGGTCGGCGGATTGTTCGACCGCTATCCGAAAGCACGGCTTGCCCTCGGCCATCTCGGCGAGACCTTGCCGTTCCTGTTGTGGCGCTTCGACAGCCGCGCCAAATTCCAGGGCCTCAAGCTGAAAAAGCCGCCGTCGCAATACATCCGCGAGAATATTTGGGTTACGATCTCCGGCATGCTGTCGGCCGAGCCGCTGAAGTGCTCGCTCGATGCGCTCGGCCGCGACCGCGTGATGTTCGGCGCCGACTATCCATTCGAGGATATGGCCGAGGCCGGGCACTTCCTCGACACGGTGCCGCTCGAGGAAAGCCTGCGCGCCGATGTCGGCTACAACAACGCGGCGAAGCTGCTCGGCCTCTGATCGCCTACTTCGGAAACTCGATTTGGCGGCCAAGGATACGGCGCGCGAATTTGCGCGCCTCCATCGGCTTGGCGAAGAAGAAGCCCTGGATCAGGTCGAAACCGAGTTCACGCGCCATGACAAAGTCGGCGCGCGTTTCGACGGCTTCGCCGACGGTGCGCACGCCGAAGCCGTCGGCGAGTTCGAGGATGCGGCGGCAATTCCATTTCTTCAGCCGATCGTCGGCGCAGCCGCTGACGAACTGCCGGTCGACCTTGATCTCGGCGAAGGGGAAGTCCTCCATCGCCATCAGTTGAGGCCACTCTTCGCCGACGTCGTCGACCGAGACGGCGATATTCAGCAGTTGAAGCCGTCGCGCGATGGCCTTGGCCGAAGGCACGTCACGGACGATCTCCGCGGCGTTGATCTCGACGATCATGCCGTCAAAGCCCGGATGACGCGGCAGGCTCTGCGTCAGCGTGTCGAGCGAAGCCGGGTCCTGCAGAAATGCGATCGGCAGATTGATCGCCAGTTCGACGGGCCCATAGGCATTGAGGAAATAGCGCCAGTCCTGGGCGACGCGCGTCATGACGAATTCCGATAATTTGCGGAAACTCGGGTCGGCGGGGTCCGGCAGGAAGCAGGCCGGCGGCACGATTCCCCAGGCCGGATGACGCAAGCGCACCAGCGCCTCGGCGCCGCACAAGGACAGCGACCGCAGATCGATCTTCGGCTGATACCAGAGGTCGAGCCAGCCGGCGTGCAGCGCTTCGGCGACATCGACCGGCGGGTTCGGCGGCAGGTCGTTCTTCCGGAGCGCCGCGGTGCGCAGGCGCAGTTCGCGGTCGTTGAATGGCGTTGACAACAAAGGCAGCATGCCGAGACCAAGCTCTTCGCCGACGCGAACCAGCGCCGTCGTCATCGGCGAGCCCTCGGCGCCGAAGATCAGCACATTGCCGGTATAATGCAGCCGGTGCAGCGTCTCGAGCATCGCATTGGCGGCGATGCCGCCGCCGGACAGGCCGATGATGAAGAAGTCCGGCGGATTGTCGGCCAGCAGCGCGGCGATCGATCCGGCTTGATCGCACTCGTTGCAGATGAAATCGAGGTCCTCAAGCGCCTCGCGCAGGAAATTGCGGATGTGCTGCTTGCCGTCGGCGACGCAGGCACGCGACGCGACCTTGCGCCTTCCAAACGTGGTGGCGGCGTCAGAAGACTCGCGATGCTTTGTTGGCTCCATGCGACACTCCCCGATCCGACTTGATCGGCGATACTGTGATCGCTTGGGTGTGAACTTCTAAGTTTGATACCGGACAGTGCACAGTGAAATGGTGCCTTAATCCTAACCGCGACATTGCCGGTCAAAGTTGGTTGAAGATTTCCGCCAACTGCGATTCAAATTCGGCTGGATCGGGAACTTCAGGCGGCGTGCGCGCTTTGCGCCACCGTCACGGCGCGATCACCCGCATCGGCTTGCCGTCGAGATAAGCGCGGATGCATTCAACGATGTCCGGGAAATACTGGCGATAGTTCTGCTCGCTGACATAGCCGAGATGCGGCGTCAGCACGACATTGTCGAGCTTGCGATACGGATGGTCGAGCGGCAGCGGCTCGACCTCGAACACGTCGAGCCCGGCGCCGCCGATTGTCTTATCCTGCAGCGCCTTCAGCAAGGCCGCCTGATCGACGATCGGCGCCCGCGCGGTGTTGATCAGATAAGCCGTCTTCTTCATGCGGCCGAGATCGGCGGCGGTTATCAGACCGCGCGAACGGTCGCTCAGGACAAGATGGACCGAGACGAAGTCCGACTGCGCGAACAGCTCCTCGCGGCTGGCATAGCCGACGCCGGCCTCTTTCGCCTTGTCCGGCGTCAGGTTCTGGCTCCAGGCGATGACCTTCATGCCGAAGGCTTTGCCGATGGCGGCGACTCGCTGGCCGAGCTTGCCGAGGCCGACAATGCCGAGCGTCATGCCTTCTAGATCGAGCCCGATGGTGGTCTGCCACGGCTCGCCGGCCTTCATCCGCGCATTTTCGAATCCGATATGGCGCGTCAGTTCCAGCATCAGGCCGAAAACGATGCCGACGGTCGGGTTGCCGGCTGAGCCGGTGCCGCACACGGTGACGCCGCGCTCGGCGGCCGCCTTGACGTCGAATGAATTGTTCCTGGCGCCGGTGGTGATCAGGAGCTTCAGGTCGGGCAGCGCCTCGATGACCGCGCGCGGAAACGGCGTGCGCTCGCGCATGCCGGCCACGATGGCGAAGCCTTGCAGCGCCTTGATAGCGTCGGCCTGGCTGGCGAAGGGCTTGCCGAAGACCTTGATCTCGACGTCCTTGGCGATCGCCGACCAGTCGGCGAGTTTTAAAGCGACGCCCTGATAGTCGTCGAGAATGGCGGCCTTGAGCATGTGGTCAGAACCCTTGTCGCTGCGTCCGGCCGTTGCCGGGCGGCGCCACCTTAAAGGCGAAGCGACTAAAGGGAAGGGGGTCAGTCGGCCGCGCGGTCCGCGCGCAAGGTGCCGTATTTGGCCTGCCAGGCCGGGCCGGGGCCGCGCATATAGGGCACCTCGAAAAATAGCATGCCCCTCGGCCCCGTGCGAGTCTGCTGCCCTGACGGCATGATTCTAGGAGACTGACGATGGGGCAGCTCGGATTTTTCGATGCGGATAATCGGCTGGCGGCACTATCGGCGAAAGGCGATCCG